>JBOHTX010000076.1:0-8479 GCA_050733855.1 Vulcanimicrobiaceae bacterium | reverse complement strand
CCTGCGGCTGCTCGCGGTCGACGACGTCGGCTGGGCGTTGCGCGCGCGCGCGTGCGACGGCCGGTTGCCTCTCGAGCCCGGCTTGGCGTGGCTCGAGGGGCGGCTCGCGACGACGCCCGCCGGAACGAAGAACTGGGTCCTCATCCACATCCCGCCCGGGATCGATGCCTTCTCGACCGCGCACCTCACGGCCGACCTCGTCCCTGTTCCCTTCCTGCGACCGGCCGTCCAAAAAGCGTTGGTCGGCTGGCTCGCCGCGCCGCGCGACGATGTGGCCCTCGTCCTCGCCGCACACACGCACAAGTTCTCGTTCCGGCTCGTCCCGGGCGGACCGGGCGGCGTGGGGATTCCAGTCCTGCTGGCGCCCTCGGTGTCGCCGATCTTCGACAACGCGCCGTCGTTTCTGGTCCTCGGCGTCACGGCGAACGGCAGTATTGCGAGCACGACGGACTATTCGTTCGACGGCGGACGCTGGCAACGGATCGGAAGCCTCGCCGAACTCGGCATGAAAGCGGTCGATGCCGCCGGAATCCGCGCGGCGCTCGCGACCCTCGACCGCACGAGAACGGCGCGTCACCTCTACGCGCGGCTCTACGAAGGCGGAGCGCCCTCCGAGTTCAGTCCCTCGACCTGGCCCGTCTACCGCTGCGCCTTCGAGCGTCTCGGAATCGACGGTTTCGAGCGCTGTCTGATTGCGCGCCGCCCGCGCTTTTTCGACGCGACGCTCGCCGCCGTGCTCGCCGCCCTGATCGCTTTCGTGGTCGCGCTCGTCCTCGGCTTGCGCGCGCTCGCGCGCCGCCGCCGTGCGGCCTCTTGATTCAGCCTTTCGCGCGCACCGCCGCCGGCGTTGCAGCGCCGTTGGCCGCGTGCGAGGACGCTTTCGCGAGTTCTTCGACGACGGCGACGAAGGCGCGGACCGGGACGCCGGTCGGGCCCTTCGCGAGGTACGGCGATTCCTTGTCGGTGTACGCGGTCCCCGCGATATCCAAGTGAACCCACGGCACGTCGGCGACGAAGGTCTTCAAGAACGCGGCTGCGGTGAGCGAACCGGCCGCGCGTCCGGTCGCGTTGCGGATATCGGCGATCTCGCTCTTGACGGTCTGCGAGTGCTCGTCGTAGAGCGGAAGCGGCCAGTAGCGTTCGGTCGTGCCCTTCGCGCCCGCAAGAAAACGCTCGCGAAAGGCGTCGTCGTTCGAGATCGTTCCGGCCGCTTCGTGGCCGAGCGCGACGACCATCGCGCCCGTGAGGGTCGCGGCATCGACGATCTTGGTGGCGCCCAGTTCGCGCGCGTAGCAGAGCGCATCGGCCAGGATCAGCCGCCCTTCGGCATCGGTGTTGAGCACTTCGATCGTGGTGCCGTTCATGGCGCGCAGGATGTCGCCGGGCTTGACCGCCCGCGAGCCCGGCAGGTTCTCGCTCGCGGGCGCGACCCCGAGCACGTTGAGTTTCGGCTTTAGTTGCGCGATCGCGCCCATCGCCGCGATCACGCCGGCAGCCCCGGACATGTCGTATTTCATCTCGTGCATGTTCTCGGCCGGCTTGATCGAGATGCCGCCGGAATCGAAGGTGACGCCTTTGCCGACCAGCGCCAGCTTCTCGCTCGAACTCGGGTCGCCTCGGTACTCGAGTACGATCATCTTGGCGGGCTGATCGCTCCCTTGCGAGACGCCCAGGATCGAGCCCATCCCCTTGGCGCGCATCTGCTCCTCGTCGAGCGCGTGGAACTCCAGGCCGTGGCGCTTGGCGAGCTCTTCGGCCGCACGCGCCAGATGGGTCGGCGTCATGTCGTTGGCGGGCGTCAGCGCGAGACCGCGCGCGAAATTGGCCGCCTCGCCGAGAATTCGGCCGCGCTCCGCGCCTTCGGCGAGCGCGGCTCGCTCGAAGGTGTGCGCCCCGGCCGAGGTGACGAGCGAGATCGATTCGAGCGCGATCGGCTTGTCCGGTTCGGTGCGATAGGTGGTCGAGTCGAGCGTTCCCGCCAGGGCGCCCTCGACGACGAACGCCGCCGCCCCCCGCACGTGATGCTGCGCTTCGAGCGGGAGCGCGAAGGCGATCGAGCGGACCTTGCGTTTGCCGAGAAAGCGAACCGCGGTCCCCGCGTAGGCCGCCAGCATCTTCGGTTCGAAGCGTCCTCGCTTGCCGAGTCCGACGGCGAGGATGCGATGCGGGCCCGCACCCGTGCGGTGCAGCAGAACGACCTCGTTCGGCGCGCCCGAGAACTCGCCGGCGGCGAGCGTCTCGGCGAGCGCACCGCCGAGCGACGCATCGGCGGCCTGCGCCGCGCCAGCGAGCCCGTCGCCTTCGAAGACCGGGACGACGAGGCCCCCCGAGGCGAGTGCGTCGAGCGCGCCGCTGGCGATATCGATCTGCATGACGATCCTTTCGGCTGTTGAATCGGCGGTTGTGCGATGAGCGAACCAAAACAACTTGCACCGGGCGACGCGGCACCCCTGCGCGACGCGTACGCGCGCGCCGGGGTCGACATCGGCGCCGGCGCGGAGGCGGTGCGCCGCTACCGGATGCTGACCGAAGGCCGGCGCCATCCGTCGCAGCTCGACTCGATCGGCGGTTTTAGCGGCCTCTTCCGCTTGCCGGGGAGTAGCGATCGCCTGCTCGTCGCTTCGACCGACGGGGTCGGTACGAAAGTCCTTGTCGCGGCGGAACTCGGCCGCTACGAGACGATCGGAGGCGACCTCGTCAACCACTGCGTCAACGACCTGCTGGTCGTCGGTGCGCGGCCGCTCTTCTTTCTCGATTACCTCGCGGTCGGCAAGCTCGATCCCGAGGTCGCTGCGACGATCGTCGCCGGCATCGAACGCGCGTGCGCTGCGCACGACTGCGCGCTGCTCGGCGGGGAGACCGCCGAGATGCCCGACCTCTACCGTCCTGAACACTTCGATCTGGCCGGAACGATCGTGGGGATCGCGGCGGACGCGGAGCTTCCGCAGAGCGAGCAGGTCGCGCCGGGCGATGCGATCGTCGGGTTGCCGGCGCTCGGTCTGCACACCAACGGATACTCGCTGGCGCGTGCGCTGATCCCGCCGCAGGAGTGGCGCTCGCCCTTCGCCGCCGGCCAAGGGACATTCGGCGATGCGCTGCTCGCGCCGCACCCCTCGTACGCAACCCAGATCGCAGCGCTACGCGAGGTCGCGACCGTCAAGGCGATGGCGCACATCACCGGCGGCGGCTTGCTCGACAACGTTCCGCGGACGTTGCCGGAGACGGCCAAGGCGATCTTCGAGCAATCGCGCTGGAGCGTTCCAGCACTGGAAGCAGAGCTCGTTCGCCGCGGGGCGCTCGCCGCCGAGGAGCGCTATCGCGCGCTGAACATGGGGATCGGTTTTACGGCGGTCGTCTCGAACACCGATGCGCTGCGCGCGCTCGCGGCAGTCCCCGAAGCGAAGGTCGTCGGCTGGATCGAATCGCGACGCGCCGGGGAACCGCAGGTCGTGATTCATCCGGCCCGGACCGCGTGAGCGAGCGCGGAGACGATTCGGAAGAACGCGTCAATCTGCTCGTCGAGCTCGACGATTCGCGCTTCGAGCCGAGCGAGATCCACCACCAACTCGAAGCGCTCACCTTCGACGGCGTCGAGCCGGTGCGCGAGAGCGCTCCGAGCGAACGGACCTTGGCCTGGATCGATCTCGCCTTCGGCGGAACGTCGTCGAGCGTCGCCGCGGCCGGCGAACTTTGGAGCGCGCGCAAGGCCGACGGCACACCGCTCGCGTTTGCGGCGTACGGTGCGCAGGGATTGCGCTACCGCTTCCTGCGCGGCTGGAATTCGCGGCCGTGGGTACGGGTCGCCGGGCCGCTCGGCGTCGTGCCCGAGGCGCGCGGGCGGAGGATCGGCAGCACGCTGGCGCGCGCCTCGCTCTACGCCCTGCGCGAACGCGGGTACCGCCAGGCCCTCGTGCCGGGCGTCGTGCGTGGACCGCTCGTGACGTTCTACGAGCGCGCGCTCGGCGCGCGCGAGGTCGAACGCGCAGCGGCGCTGCCGCAAGACCGTCGCGTGCGAACGGTGCTCTTGGCCTCGGGCTCGGGCAGTAACGTCGCGGCGCTCGGCGCGGCCGTCGCAGCGGGCGAACTTCCCCTCGAACTCGCGCGCCTCGTCTGCAATCGTGCGGGTGCCGGGGTCCTCGCGCGCGCGGCGGCAGCCGGGATCCCAAGCGAGACGCTCGTCTGGGACCGAGGGCGCGAGCCGCGCGACGCGTACGATGTGCGCGTCTTGCAGGCGGTCGCGCAGGCGGAACCGGAGCTCGTGCTGTTGCTTGGCTGGATGCACGTCTTGCCGGCGGCGTTCGTCGCGCGCTTTCCGCAAGCGCTCAACCTGCATCCGGCCTTTCTGCCGCTCGACCCCGGGCGCGATGCCGTCGCGCTCCCCGACGGCAGCGAAGCGCCGGCCTTTCGTGGCGCGCGCGCCGTCGACGATGCACTCGCCGCGGGCGCCGGCTGGATCGGCGCGAGCGTCCATCGCCTGGGTGCCGCCGTCGACCGCGGCGAGATCTACGCGCGCGCGCCGCTGCGCCTCGAACCCGGCGAAGCGCGTCCGGCGCTCGACGCGCGCCTGCACGCGCTCGAACGCCGGGTCGTCCGCAGCGCGCTCGAACGCTTCTTGTGGGAACTCCCGTAGCGGGTCGCGGAAGAAACCCGCGGTGTCCAGATCGGCGGGGTCGAGATGGCGCCGGGGGTTCTTCCGCGACCTGCTAAGGATCAGGGCGCGGGTTCGCTCCCGCCGGGCTCGCTGCCGCGGCCTTCGAAGACGGCGGCCATGTCGATCGATTTGGTGACGAGCGCGCCGTTGCCGGCTTCGAGGAAGCACTTGGCGGCGGCCAGATAGGCTTCGCCGATCTCGTCGGGATCCGGCGTCGTCTCCGCCAAACACAGATACATTTTTCCGGTCAGCCGCATGAATTTGTTGGCCAGGTCGTCGTTGCGCAAGCGGGTGGCAACGTCGCGGGCGCCCGCATACGCCTGGGCCGCCTCCGCGAAGCGGCGCCCTTGCTCGCAGAGGTTTGCTTCCTCGACGAAGCGATCGAGTGCCTCGCGCAGCTTGCCGTGTCCGCGCGCGTGCTGCGCGCGCCGCATGTTGAGCGACTGGATCGACGCGCCGTTCGCGCGCGCCGACGGGCCCGGTGCCGTGAGCAGCGAGCGCCAGCGCAGGATCTGCTCGATCCGATAGACGAGTTCGCGGGCCTCGAAAGGCTTGGACATGAAGTCGTGCGCGCCGGCCTCGAGCGCCGCGACCCGGTGCATGCTATCGGTGTAGCTTGTGAGCATCACGAGCGGAATCGCCCGCAGATCGGGGTCGGCCTTGAGTTGCGAGGCCGCCGCCAGGCCGTCCATCACCGGCATCGCCCAATCCATCAGAATCAAATCGGGGCGCGTGCTGCGCGCGGCCAGCAGCGCCGATTCGCCGTTATCGGCTTCGAGGATCGTGAAGTCCGATTTGGTGAGGATGCGCTGCACCAAGAGGCGGGTCGCGGGATCGTCGTCGGCGATGAGAATTGTGGCGCGCTTCGGGGTGGGCCGGGGGACACTCGCGATGCCGACCGAGTCCATCGCGGCTGCGAGTTCGCCGACGGAGCGTTCCATGCGATCGAGCAGCGCGAAGGCCGGCGCCTGCGCGAAATACGCTTCGACGTATCCGAAGGTGTGGTCGCGCGCGCGCAGCGGGAGCCCGGCGAGCGTGGTCCCCGCAATCGTCCCGCGAAAGCGCGGATCGTTGCCGGGCGCGGCCAGCGTCTCCAGATGCGAGCCGGGCAGCGCGAGCGCAGCGGCTGCTGCTTGCGCGGTGAAGCCGCCGTGTTCGTCGGGACCGCGCGTCGCCGTCGCGATCAGGTGCGGTGGCGCAGCGGGTTCTTCCGGGTTTTCGCGCAGCCAAACCCGCACGTGAACGAGTCCGAAGCGCTCGGCGAGCGTCCGTGCGGCATCGTCGGCGATGCCGGCCCTTCCGTGGGGCGGCACACGTTCTCCCATGTTGCCGTAGTCTTCGGCCGGGCAGGCCGGGCTGCTTAACCAGCCCGGCTGATCCGGGCCGCCCCCGGCGGCGTATCTCGATTGGATGCGGCGCTCCGGCGAACCGGCTGCGAGCACCAGGAGGATCGGCAGATGAATCGACGACTGATCGGACTCGCAGCCTGCGCGCTCGCCGCCGCCTCTTCGGGGCTCTCGGCCGCTGCGGCGACGCTCGACGAACCGGCCGCGAGCGTTTTGGGCGTGCCGCTGACCCTGATCGACCGCGACGGTCGTATCGTCGGCACGCTCGTCCCGAGCGGGCAGGACCAGTACCGGCTGCGTTTGACCCCGCAAGCGAACGGCGCGCAAGCCGACGCGCGTCGCCAACCGCCCGTCTCTCCCTTCGCGTCCCCGGGCGCCGAGCCGCTGACCCCGCTGCAGATCGAGGATGCCCAGCGGCGCGCCTACGCCGAGTTCTTCCACCTCGACGGAAGCCCGTAGCGCTCCGCAAGCGGCCGAATCTCGAACGGGAGATTGGGGTCGGCGACGAGCGCCAGCGGGTCGGTACGGATCGCCTCGCCTTGGCGGTCGGCGGCGGCCGCAATCATGGCCGCGTTGTCGGTGCACCAGCGGGGCGGCGGTGCAAATCCCGGAATCCCCCGCCGCGCGCTCCACGCGGCGAAGGCCGTCTGGAGCGCCGAGTTTGCGGCGACCCCGCCGGTGAGCACCGCGGCCGCGTAGTCCGCGCGCGCGGCAGCCCGCTCGAGCCGTTCGATCAACTGCTCGACGACCGCCGCCTGAAACGATGCTGCCACGTCGGCCGGGCGCGTCGCGCGATTGGCCGGATTTTCGAGGAAGTAGCGGACCGCCGTCTTTAAGCCGGAGAAGGAGAAGTCGAGCGAGTCCCGCTCGCCGCGGTGCCGCGGGAAAGCGACCGCCGCCGGGTCGCCTTCGCGCGCGAGCCGGTCGAGCGGCGGGCCGCCCGGGAACGGCAGCCCGAGCAGACGTGCGGACTTGTCGTACGCTTCGCCGGCCGCGTCGTCACGCGTGCGGCCGAGGATCGTCAACTCGAGCGGTGAGTCGACCCGCACCAGTTGCGTGTGCCCGCCGGAGACGATCAACGCGAGCATCGGGTAGCGCGGTTCGCAGGACGCTTCGCCCGGCCGCGCGAGGAACGGCGCGAACAGATGACCGTGCAAGTGGTTGACCGCAAAGAGCGGGAGCCGCCGCGCGAACGCGAGCGCCTTGGCGTGCGCGACTCCGACCACGAGGCTGCCGACGAGTCCGGGCCCCGCGGTCACTGCGATCCCGTCGAGATCGTCGAACCCAAGCGCCGCGCGCCCAAGCGCATCTTCGATCGCGGCGGCGAGCAGTTCGAGATGTTTGCGGCTCGCGATCTCGGGGACGATCCCGCCGTAGGCGGCGTGAAAGGCATCCTGGTTGGTCGAGACGTCGGCGAGCACGGACTGCCCGTCGCGCACGACCGCGGTCGCGGTGTCGTCGCAAGAGGTTTCGATTCCGAGCAGCAGCATCAGTCTCCGGGCTCCGCGACCGAAAGCGGCGGCAGCGAAGAGGGCTCGCGTTCGAGTTCCTCGGCGCTGACGCCGACCGGATAGCCGACCTTCTCGGCTGCACTGGCATCCCATGCGTCGGCGACCAGGTCGCGAAGTTCGCTTGCGCCCGCGGCCAGACGTGCGTCGACGAAGGCGATCGCGGCCGGGCTCCCCCTCGCGAACGCATCTTGCTTCGCGAGATCGTAGAGCGGCAGCACTTCGCGGTTGGTCGCGCGCAGATACGCGCCGACCTGATCCGCGATCGGCAGGTCGCTGTGCGCGAGCGGTGCCAGCGCGGAGCGGACCGCAGCCTCGCTCGCATGCGCGCGCACGAACTCGGTTTCGAAGGCTGCGTGCAGGCCGCGCGCGGTCGGAAAGTCCTGCGGGTTCGGGTAGTCGCCCCAACCGTCGTAGTGGATCGTGGTGTGGAGCGGCTGGCTCGCGTCGCCGACGAAGTGGCTCCAGACGCCGATATCGCGCACCACGAGGACCTCTTGCAGCGCGCGATCGGCCGCGAAGGCGGCCCGCTCGTGCGGATCGCGCGCGCGCGTCTCGCCCAGCCGGTCGATGCGCCAGATCGCAAAATCTTTCGCGAGCTGCTGCCAGCCGTCGATCAGCGTGTACGGTAAGAACCCGCTGCGGTATTGATCGGAGTCGCCGTCGCGCAGCGCGCGGTCGTAGGTTTCGCGGTCGCGCGGGAGCTGGTCGAGCGCGACCACGCCGGCGATCTTGCCGTCGTCGCCGATGTCGACGTAGTGGCCCGGATCGCGGTCGCGGTCCCAGCTCTCGCCCGCACCTTTGAGACGATCGAGCTCGGGCCCGAGCGCAGCGATCTCGGCGACCGCCGCCGGCGAGCGCACGAAGGCCGGCAGCGTGCTCGGGAAGGCGAGCGCAGCGGCTTGCGAGATCAGCCGGTGCCCGCGCGCGCCCCAAGCCGAGGCCGGCGAGGCGGTCGCGAGCGCGAACAGCAC
>JBOHTX010000075.1:0-8521 GCA_050733855.1 Vulcanimicrobiaceae bacterium | reverse complement strand
GCGCGAGGAGAAGGGGCGGCGCGTGATCGTCGTAACCGACGGCGCAGGCGAAGAGCACCTCTACGACGTTCCGAACAACACCCGGATCGTGGTCGCCGAGGGGCAGAGCGTCGTGCCCGGCGATCAACTCAACGAAGGTTCGCTCGACCCGCACGAAATCCTCGAGTACAAGGGCGAGAACGCGCTGCAGCAATACCTCGTGCAGGAAGTGCAGAAGGTCTACCGCTCGCAAGGGGTCGACATCAACGACAAGCACATCGAGGTGATCGTGCGCTCGATGCTGCGCAAGGTGAAGATCTCCGACGGCGGCGATACGCGCCTCCTCCCAGGGCAGCTGGTCGAATCGGCTGCGCTCGCGGAGGAGAACGCCCAGATGCGCAGCGAGGGCAAACAGATCGCGGAGGCCAAGCCCGTGCTGCTGGGCGTGACCAAAGCCTCGCTTGCGACCGATTCGTTCCTCTCGGCGGCCAGCTTCCAAGAGACGACCAAAGTGCTTACCGATGCCGCCATCAAGGGCAAGCACGACCCGTTGCTCGGCCTCAAGGAGAACGTCATCATCGGCAAGCTGATCCCTGCCGGCACGGGGATGACGCGCTATCGCAACGTCGTGATCGACCCGCAGGGCCAGGATCTCGACGAGGAGGGCCGGCCGCGCAGCGCCTTCCTCGACGCGGAGTTCGAGCCGGAGCCCGAACCCGCGCTGTACGGCGGCTCGAAGCTCGTCAGCGGCTTCCAGGACCGGCGCCCGCCGCTCGAGCAGACGGTGCACTACGAGGGAGACTACGAAGCCGACCTCGCGGTCGCGCCGCCGGCGCAGCCCTCGCAATACCGTCCCAAAGGGATCAACCCGGAGGACCTGTAGGGGCGCTAGCGGCGCTCGTCGCGACCGTTCGCATCGCCGGGTCCGTTCGTTTCGAGCGGCAGGCGGCGCGGACGTTCGCGTGCCGCGTAATCCTCGGCGGCGCGTTCGAGCAGCGCTTGCACCGAGATGCCGAGTTCGACGGCGCGCGCGACGAGCCGTTCGTACACATCGCTGCGCACGTTGATGACCAGTTTGTACGTCCGTGACCGGCCTTCGCGCAACGAATTCTTCCGTAGGGAGGAGCGGGGCGACGAACCGCACGCCGTCGTGCGGCTTTCGGGTGGAAGCGCTTGCTTCGCAACCCCTTCGCTTCGATGCTGCGCCGGATGTAAAGGCGCGGTAAAGTTCGCGCAAGGATCTTGGAGCGAAGCCACCAGCCGGTATTTCATCGCTTGACCGGTTGCGCGTCGGGTAGCGGGAGGCCGAAGGCCGCCAGCGCAAAGGCGTACTGGAGGGCCAGTTCGTCGATCTGTTTGTCGGTCGGCTTGCCGGCGCCGTGCCCCACTTTGCGTTCGACCGCGAGCAGGATCGGGGCCGAACCCCCTTGGGCCGCCTGCAGCGCGGCGGCGAACTTGAAGCTGTGCGCCGGGAAGACGCGGTCGTCGTGATCGGCGGTCGTAATCAAGGTCGCCGGGTAGTGGGTACCGTCGCGCAGGTTGTGCAGCGGCGAGTACCTGTGCAGCGTCTCGAACTCCCCGGGGCTCGCCTCGGGGTCGCCGTACTCCGGGATCCAGGCTGCCCCGACTGTGAACTTCGGGAAGCGGAGCAGGTCGTAGACGCCGACCGAGCAGAGCGAAGCAGCGGCCAGTTCGGGGTGCTGGGTGATCGTGGCGGCGCAGAGCAGCCCACCGTTCGAGGCGCCCCGGACGGCGAGCCGCTGCGGCGAGGTCGTCCCGTCGGCGACGAGCGCCCGCGCGGCTGCCGCGAAGTCGTCGAAGACGTTTTGCTTTCGTTCGCGCATCCCGGCCCGATGCCAGTCCTCGCCGTATTCGCCGCCGCCGCGCAGCGTGGCGACCGCGTAGACCCCGCCGAGTTCGAGCCAAGCGACGATTGCCGGCGAAAACCAGGGAAGCAGATCGATCGCGAAGCCGCCGTAGCCGTAGAGGATCGTCGGCGCCGTCCCGTCGCGAACGAAGTCCTTGCGCGCAACGACGAAGGCGGGGACCCGCGTTCCGTCGCAGCTGCGCGCGAAGATCTGTTCGGTACGGTAGCGTTCGGGGTCGAAGGCGACGCGCGGGCGCACGAGCCGTTCGCTCTTGCCGCTCGCAAGCTCGTAGCGAAACAGCTCGGGCGGTTGCGTGAACGAACTGAAGGCGTAGAAGGTGTCGCGGTCGCTTGCGCGTCCGGAGAACCCGGCCACCGAGCCGAGCCCGGGCAGCGCGACCGCTCCGCACTCCGCGCCATCCAAGTCGAAGATGCGGACGACGGCCTGCGCATCGTGAAGGTAGGTCGCAAAGAGCCGCTCGCCGACGCGCGAGACGGCCGAGAGCACCTCGCGCGACTCCCCGATCAGCTCGTGCAGCTCGCCCGGCGTGCGTAGGTCGACCGTCACGACCCGCCCGCGCGGCGCCTGCGCCGTCGTAAAGAGCAAGAGCCGTTCGCCCTCGGTCGCGACGACCGAATAGCGTGCCTCCCCGGGCTCGAAGAGGCGCGTGAGGGTTGCGCCGGGTGCCTCGAGATCGAGCGCGAGCAGGCCGTTGTCGCTCGCCGCGCCGTCGGCATCGACGACGAAGAACCAGCGTCCATCATCGGAGAGGCCGGTCTCGAAAATGCGCAGCGGATGGGCGGGGTCGGCATACACTAGCCGGTCGTCCTGTTGCGACGTGCCGAGCGAATGGTAGAAGACCCGGTGATCGCGCAAGACGACGTTGAGTTCGCCCGGATCGGACGGACGAGGGTAGGCGCCGTAAAAGAATCCGCGACCGTCGGCCGCCCAGGTCGCTCCGGCGAACTTCGACCACTCGAGCACGTCGGGCAGGTCGCGCCCGCTTGCGACCTCGCGCACGGACCAGGTGTTCCAGTCGGAACCGGAGCGTTGCACGGCGTACGCCAGCAGCTTGCCGTCGCGCGAGAGCGAGACCTGAAAGACCGCAGCCGTGCCGTCCTCGGAGAGCGCATTCGGATCGAGGAGCACCCGCTCGCATGCGCGCAGGTCGTCGCCGGTAAGAAAGACGTCCTGGCGTTGCAGCCCGCTGTTGCGCGCGACCACGACCGTGCCCGCCTCGCGCAGCGGAAGCGAAATCCGCTCGTAGTCGAAGATGCGCGCTATGCGGTTGCGCAGCTCGTCGCGACCGGGGATCGCTGCGAGCTCGCGTTGCGCGAGCGCGGACTGTCCTTCGAGCCAGGCTACGGTCTGCGGCGCCTCGAGGGCTTCGAGCGTGCGGAACGGGTCGGCGACCGTCGTGCCAAAATAGTCGTCGATCTGCTGCGAGCGCGGCGCCTGTGGATAACGTAGGCGACCTTCGAGCTCGGGCACGTCGTTGCACCTACGACGCGCGAACGTTCGTTTCCCGGTCGCAGCGCGCGCGCGTGCGCTAGGCCGTGCGGCGGCCGCCGATCGCGCGCAGGATCGCGAGCAAGACGATCGCGCCGATGATCGCGACGATGATCGAACCCAGGTTGAAGCCGGTGATGCCGGCATGTCCGAAGAAGCTGAAGATCCAACCACCGATGAACGCGCCCACGATCCCGACGATCAGATCGCCGATCAGGCCGCCGGGGCCGGTGCCCGGGACGAACATCTTGGCGATGAACCCGGCGATCAGACCGATGATGAGCCACGCGATGATGCCCATGCAGAATCCTCTCTGGGCGAAGATGGAAGGCGAGCCGTTCGCGCTCGCCCGGCCCGTACCCGTCGAGCGCACACCTTAACCAGGGAGCCCCTCCGTAGCGCCGAGGCGACGGCTGCTCGGGCGCGAAGGCCTTCGCGCATGCGCGCTTGCGTCTATCATGGCCCCCGCGACGTCCGTGTGGAAACCGTCCCCGATCCGCGCATCGCCGCAGCGAGCGATGCGCTCGTGCGGATCACGCACGCTTGCATCTGCGGTTCGGACCTCTGGTTTTACCGCGGTGAGTCGGCCTGGCAGCCCGGCTGGCGAACCGGGCACGAGTGGCTCGGGATCGTGGAAGAGACCGGCGCCGAGGTGCGGACGCTGCAGCGCGGCGACTGGGTGCTCGCGCCGTTTGCGTATTCGGACGGAAGCTGCGAGTTCTGCCGCGCCGGCATCCAAACGTCGTGTCTCCACGGCGGATTTTGGGGCGGTGAGGACGGCGACGGCGGCCAAGCAGAAGCGATTCGCGCACCCTACGCCGACGCGACCCTCGTGCGGATCCCGCGCGAGGTCGTGGGCGACGAGGCGATGCTCGCGAAGATTTTGGCGCTTACCGACGTGATGGGAACCGGACACCACGCCGCACGGGCAGCCGGAGTTTCCCCCGGCACGACGGCGGCGGTGATCGGCGACGGCGCCGTCGGGTTGTGCGCCGTGTTGGCCGCGAAGCGCCTGGGCGCCGAGCGAATCATCGCCTTCGGGCGGAATCCCGCGCGGACGGCGCTCGCGCGCCGCTTCGGCGCAAGCGAGATCGTTTCCGAACGCGGCGGGGCCGCGGTTGCACGGGCATTGGAACTGACCTCGGGCGGCGCGCACGCCGTCCTCGAGTGCGTCGGCAGCGAGGAGGCGATGGCGATGGCCTGCGGGATGGCGCGGCCGGGCGGCGCGATCGGGTTCGTCGGCGTCCCGCACGGCTCGCAGACGGGCGTCGACCTGCGGCGGCTTTTCTCCGACAACATCGCGTTGCGCGGTGGGGTCGCACCGGTGCGCGCGTACATCGACGAACTGCTCGCCGACGTGTTGGCCGGCCACCTCGATCCGTCACCGGTCTTCGACTTGACGGTCCCGCTCGACGGCGTTCCGGCCGGCTACGCGGCGATGGACGGCCGCAGCGCGCTCAAAGTCATGATCCGTCCGTGAACGCGCGCGCGGCTGCGCTCGCGTGTGCGGTGACGCTCGCGGCCGCTGCCTGCACGCGCGTCGGGACGGCGACGAGCGGTGCGGCCCGCGAGCATCCCTGGACGGAGCCCGGCCTGCTGCGGATCGTCGATATCTCGGAACCTGACACCCTCGATCCGCTCGTCGGCAACCAGCAAATCGATAGCGACCTCGCCGAGCTGTGGGGCAGCATGTTGTTGCAGCTCGACGACCGCGACCGGCTCGTGCCCGATCTCGCAAGCGAGGTGCCGACGCTTGCGAACGGTGGCGTCTCGCGCGGCGGGCTGACGATCGCGTACCATCTGCGTCGTGGCGTGCGCTGGCAGGACGGCGCGCCGTTCTCTGCCGCGGACGTCGTCTTCACCTGGCACGCGATCATGAACCCGCGCAACAACATCCCGAGCACGGTCGGCTACGACGACGTCGCGCGGATCGCGACGCCCGATCCCTTCACGCTGATCGTCCGGCTGAAGCGGCCGTACGCGCCGTTCGTCGCGACCTTCTTCGGGCCGTCCTCCACGCCGTATCCGGTCCTGCCGGCGCATCTGCTGGCGCGCTACCGGGATATCAACCGCATCCCGTTCAACTCGCAGCCGGTCGGCACCGGACCGTTCATCGTCGAGCACTGGCAGCGCGGCAGCGCGCTCGTCTTCCGCGCCAACCCGAACTACTTCCGCGGGCCGCCCAAGCTGCGCGAGGTCCGTTACACCCCGGTCCCCGACGAAAACACGATCGTCTCGCTGCTGGCGGCCCACGAAGCCGATCTCGAATTTCACGGTTCGCCGAATTTGATCGCGCAGTTCCACGCGATTGCGGGGGTGCGCGTCCTGCTGACGCCGTTCACGCAGTACGACGAACTGGCACTCGAGACGCGGCACCCGGCGCTCGCGGACGTCCGCGTGCGGCGCGCGCTGTGGTACGCGCTGGACATGCCGGCGATGCTGCGCGATACGACTCACGACGTCGACGTAGCCGCCCACACCGACCAGCCTTCGTTTAGCTGGGCGTACGATCCGGGGGTGCCGACCTATCCGTACGATCCGGCGCGGGCACGCGCGCTGCTCGATGCGGCCGGCTGGAAGGTCGGGCCTGCCGGGATTCGGGTGCGCGACGGGAAGCCGCTCGAACTGGATCTCGTCAACGTCTCGGGGCTTGCGCTCGGCAACGCGATCGACGTCTTCGTTCAAGATGCCTGGCATGCGGTCGGCGTCGACGCTCGCATCAAGAACTATCCGACCGCGCTCTACTTCGCCACCGCCGGAGCCGGCGGCATCCTGCAGACCGGGCATTTCGATGCGGCCGGCTTCGGCTGGGTCAATGGCGCCGACCCCGACGATTCGGCGAACTGGATGTGCGACCAAATCCCGCCGCGCGGTCAGAACGTCAGCTTCTACTGCAACCCCGCGCTCGACCGCGCCGAACGGACCGCCTTGACGCACGACGACCGGGCGACGCGCAAGGCAGCTTATGCGGCGATCCAACTGGCGCTCGCCCGCGACGTCCCCGCGATCTTCTTGTGGTTCATCCGCGACATCACGGTCGAAAACACCGATCTGCGCGGCTATCGGCCGACCCACGCGGTCTCATCCTTCTGGAACGCCTACGACTGGTCGATCTAACCCGACCTGCGAGGGCGCTGCTACGGGGTCCAGATCATCTCATTGGTCCGCACGACGAACCCGAGCGTCTCGTACAGCGCCTTTCCTTGCGCGCTCGCGCCCAGCGTCAGGCGGTCGATCTGTAAGCGTCGCGCTTCGGCGATCAGCTCGCGCATCAGCTCGCTTGCGACGCCGCGGCGGCGGTACGCCGGTTCGACGAAGACGTTGCGGACGCGGCCGTCGCGAGCAACCGCGACACCGGAGCGCGGCAGCGTATCGAAAACGTGAAGCAAGGCGCTGCCGACGACGTGCTCGCGGTCGAGCGCGAGCCAGGCGCGGAAGCGCTCCTGCCCCAGCTCGCGACCGAAGAACGCCTCGCAGGCCCGCGCCAACGCGGCGAGCGCTGGGCGGTCGGGATGCATCTCAGCGTCCATTCGCGCGCGCAAGGCGGCCAGGGCAGGCGCGTCGGCGGGCACGGCCCGCCGGATCGACAGTGCGGAGGTCATCGCGCGAGCGATTCGTCGCCCGCAACGCGGAGGCTTGGCCCCTTGCCGCAGGCACGCCGCGTCGCGATGGAGGGGCGAGTCACCCTTCGCCGCGACGGAGTATGCGATGCCGACGATTCAAAACAACCTCTTCTCGACCGAACTCGCCCCTTCGCTCGGCCAGAGTTGGGAACCGGGCGGGAACGCGCTCATGCAAGGCCCGGTCGCGATCCCGGGCGACGGCGTCTCGACCGTCTGGAATCCGATCGGCTCGGGCTCCGGTTCGTTCGGTTCTCCCTCGGACGGAGCGCCCTTCGGCTCCGCGCCAAGCGGGCCGCTCGGCTCGATCCTCGGGATGCTCTCGCAGTTGATCTCGATGCTGCAGAGCACCCTTGCGCAACTGTTCGGAGGCAACGGCTGTGCGAACCCCGGGCAATCGAGCGGCTGCGGCGGGCAGTATTTCCAAAACGCTTCCGCAAGTTCGACGGGCGATCCGCACGACGCGTTCTCGGGAAGCCCGAGCAACGGCGCAAACGTCAGCCAAACGTGGGATAACATGCAGTCGCACCCGGACTTGCTCAGCTCGAACTCGTTCGCGGGCGAATATCGCGTCTCGACTCAAGCGAGCGCTCCGAACGCAGCGGGCATCACCTACAACCAGAGCGCGACCATCGCGACCGACGGCGGTGCGAGCACGGTGACCATGAACGCCGACGGCACGAGCGCGATCGTCTCGAACGGGCAAACGGTCTCGCTTGCCTCCGGCCAGAGCCTCTCGCTCGACGGCGGAGAAACGGTCACGGCCAACGCGGACGGCTCGCTGACGGTCGTCGATCAAAACGGTGCCGGAGGTCAGATCACGACCACACTCGCACGCAACGGTCAAGGCGTCGACGTTCGCACCTCGGCAAGCAACGTCGATCTCGGCGGCTACCTCGCAAACCACGCCGACGGCAACGGCAGGCCTCCGGTCGGCTACGGTCCGATTCCGAGCCCGTTTCCGCCGGTGATCGGGGGCAACCCGATCCTCGCGGGGGCCGGCGGTTCGTGGAGCAATCCCAGTTCCATCGATCCGCTCTTCGCCGGAGGCGACGATCTCTCGCTGGAGCAGCCGCAAGTTTCGCTCGACTAGGAGCCTGTCGGGGTATGGCCATGTTCGGGATTCGGGTCCGAATTTTGTTCGAAGACGAGGCGCGAAGAGGGAGTGAAGCCGTAGCTTCATGACCGATGAGCAACGAAGTATTCGGACGAAAGGCGGGCCGAAGACGAATATGTGCCATACTCCGACAGGCTCCTAGGCGGCCGACGGCCAAGCGAGAACGTGCCGGGCGATGGCCCCGAGCACGTTCTCGATCGTCGCCGCCGACCGCCGCACCGGTGAGCTCGGCGTAGCCGTGCAGTCGAAGTTCTTGGCAGTCGGGGCGCTCGTTCCGCACCTTCGAGCCGGCGTCGGTGCGATCGCAACGCAGGCCTTTGCAAACGTCGGCTTCGGTCCGCAGGGGCTCGTGTTGCTCGCTTCGGGTCTCGGGCCGGAAGCGGTGCTCGAGCTGATGCTCGCCGACGACGCCGAGCGCGAGCAACGCC
>JBOHTX010000074.1:0-8545 GCA_050733855.1 Vulcanimicrobiaceae bacterium | reverse complement strand
CGATCGCGACCGTCATCAGCGAAAAGCGCTTGGCGGCTCGCACCGCCGCTTCGGAGGCCAAGCATGGAGCCGCATAACGAAGGGCCGCCGAGTGGCGTCCCGAGTGTCACGCCGGAGAACGACGCCAATGGGCCGCCGAGTGGCGGCCCGGGGGGGAACGGGGGGCACGCCGCCCCGTCGTTCAACCTAGGGCACGCCGCCCCGTCGTTCAATCGAGCGCGTCGGCGCATCAAGCAGGGGCGGGTCGCGAGCGACAAGATGACCCAGACGATCGTGGTGGTCACCGAGACGCGCGTGCCGCATCCGATCTACGGTAAGATCGTCCGCAAATCGGTCCGCTTCAAGGCGCACGACGAGCGCAACGAAGCGAAGGTCGGCGACGTCGTGCGCATCATGGAGACGCGCCCGATCTCCAAGGACAAGCGCTGGCGGCTGCTCGAGATCGTGGAGCGCGCGCGATGATCCAGCAAGAGACCCGGCTGCGGGTCGCCGACAATTCGGGAGCGCGCGAGCTGCTCTGCATCCACGTGCAGGGCGGCAGCCGTCATCCCTACGCCTACGTCGGCGACATCATCGTCGGAACCGTCAAGAGTGCGATCCCCGGCGCGGCCGTCAAGAAGGGTCAAGTCGTCAAGGCGGTCGTGGTGCGCTGCGCGCAACCGATGCGCCGCCCGGACGGCTCGACGATCAAGTTCGACGAGAACGCCTGCGTTCTGATCAAGGGCGAAAAAGACAACCTCGACCCGCGCGGGACGCGCGTCTTCGGGCCGGTCTGTCGCGAGCTGCGCGACCGCGGATTCCTCAAGATCGCTTCGCTCGCGCCGGAGGTCCTCTAAGATGCCGCAGGCAGTTCGCAATCCGAAGATCGTCAAAGGCGACCTGGTCGTGCTGCGGCGGGGCAAGGAAAAAGGCAAGCAAGGGACGGTGAAGGCCGTTTTTCCGCGCGACGGGACGGCCACCGTCGAGGGGCTCAACGTGGTCAAGCGTCACACCAAGCAGGGCCAAGGCGGCGCCAAGAGTGCGGGCATCTACGAAAAGGAAGCGCCGATCCCGCTCTGTGCGCTGGGCGTCATCGATCCGAAGACGCACCTGCCGACGCGCGTTCGCCGCGTGCGCAGCGCGGAGCGGCTGGTGCGCGTGGCCGTCCGTTCGGGCGAGGAGCTGCTCGTGCCGGCGAAGGGACGGGCCTGATGGCGGCCCCGCGTTTGCGCGAGCGCTACGAACGCGAGGTCCGGGCCTCACTCGTCGAGCGTTTTGGCTACGGCAACGTGCACCAGATCCCGCGCCTGGAAAAAGTCGTGCTAAACATGGGTGTGGGCGATGCGGTCGCCAACTCGAAAGTGCTCGATATCGCGGCCAAGGAACTCGAGGCAATCTCGGGCCAGAAGCCGGTGATCGCCAAGGCCAAGAAGTCGATCGCCGCCTTCAAGCTGCGCGAGGGGATGCCCATCGGCGCCAAGGTGACCTTGCGCGGCGAGCGGATGTACGTCTTCCTCGACAAGCTCTTCAATATCGTGCTGCCGCGCATCCGCGATTTCCGCGGTCTGCCGCGCAAATCGTTCGACGGGCGCGGCAACTACAATCTGGGTCTGCGCGAGCAGATCGTCTTTCCGGAGATCAACTACGATCGCGTCGAGAAGATACGAGGGATGGATATCACGATCGTGACCACGGCCAAGAACGATGAAGAGGCGACCGAATTTTTGGTGCGGATGGGCCTGCCCTTGCAGAAGGAGCGGACCTGATGGCCAAGACCTCGAGTATCGAGAAAGCCAAGCGCACGCCGAAATTCGCGGTGCGCGCGCACAATCGTTGCCTGGCCTGCGGCCGTCCGCGCGGCTTCTATCGCAAGTTCGGCTTGTGCCGCATCTGCCTGCGCGAGAACGCGCATCGCGGCTTCATTCCGGGCATCACCAAGGCGAGCTGGTAGGAGGAAGCATGGGCGTCGTTACCGATCCGATCGCCGATATGCTGACGCGGATTCGCAACGCGAATACCGCGCACCACGAAACGGTCGATATTCCAGCCTCGCGGACCAAGCGGGCGCTGGCGCGGATCCTCAAAGATGAAGGCTTCATCGTGGATTTCGAGTCGCTTGCGGAAGGTCCGCAAGGGACCTTGCGCGTCCGTCTCAAGTACGGCCCCGATAAAGAAAAGGTCATCACCGGGCTGCGCCGCATCAGCCGGCCGGGGCTGCGCGTCTATACGACCCGCAGCGAGATTCCGCGCCTGCTCGGCGGGCTCGGGCTCGTGATCATGTCGACCAGCAAGGGCATCATGTCGGGCAAGCGCGCACGGCGCGAGGGTTGCGGCGGCGAGGTGCTCGCCTATGTCTGGTAACGCGCAGCGGATTTGGGGGTCCCCGCGCGCTCCGCGTACGGGGGGCGCGCAGGCCGAAGGCCGGAGTGCCATTCAAACGGTGCGGGGTCCCCGCGCCGCGCAGCGGCGTGGGGTGTCGTATGTCGCGCATCGGTAAGCTGCCGGTTGCGATCCCGGACGGCGTCGCCGTCGAAGTGCGGGATGCGACCGTCCACGTGAGAGGCCCCAAGGGCGAGCTGGCGCAGCCGGTGCTCGCGCTCGTCGAGGTGCGCGTGCAGGACGGTGCGGTGCTGGTCGAACGCAAGGGCGAGGCCAAGGATCACCGCGCGGCGCACGGGCTCGTGCGCACGCTGGTCGCCAACATGGTCGAAGGCGTCTCGAAGGGCTATCGCAAGAGCCTGGAGATCCAAGGCGTCGGCTACCGCGCTTCCAAAGCCGGTCAATCCCTCAACCTGACGCTCGGGTATTCGCATCCGGTCTCGTACGCGGCACCGGAAGGGATCGCGTTCACCGTCGAGGGGACGACCAAGATTCACGTCGAGGGAATCGATAAGCAGCGCGTGGGGCAAGTCGCCGCCGAGATTCGCGCGCTGCGTCCGCCCGAGCCCTACAAGGGCAAAGGGATCCGCTACGAAGGCGAGTTCGTGCGCAAGAAGCTCGGCAAGGCCGGAAAGGCGGGCAAAAAGTGAGCCGCTCGCGCGCGCAGGAGCGCAGCCGCCGTCATGCTCGCCGGCGCAAACGCGTGATCGGAACGGCGGCCCGCCCGCGCCTGCAGGTGGTCCGTTCGCTGCACCATCTCTACGCCTTCGTGGTCGACGATACCAAAGGTCACACGCTGGCCGCCGCGTCGACCCGCGAGCGGGAACTCGCAAGCCTCGCGTCGCGCACCAACCTCGCAGCGGCCAAGCTGCTCGGCGAGCGGATCGGGCGCCGCGCCAAGGATGCCGGCATCGGTCCGGTCGTCTTCGATACCGGCGGTCGCAGCTATCACGGGCGGGTCGCCGCGCTCGCCGACGCGGCCCGTGCGGCCGGTTTGGAGTTTTAGATGTACGGTGGACGTGGCCGCGAACGCGACAACTCGGGCTTCGAAGAGACGGTCGTGCGGATCAACCGGGTGGCCAAAGTCGTCAAGGGCGGCAAACGCTTCAGCTTCTCTGCGCTGGTCGTGGTCGGCGACCGCAAGGGCCGGGTCGGCTTTGCGATCGGCAAAGCGGGCGAAGTTCCCGAAGCGATCCGCAAGGGCGTCGAGCAGGCGAAGAAAGCGGTGATCACGGTCCCGATGATCGAGCGCACGATCCCGCACGAGGTCACGATTCAAGTGGGCGCGGGCCGCGTATTCATGAAGCCGGCGGCGCCGGGGACCGGAGTGATCGCGGGCGGGCCGATGCGGGCGGTGCTCGAGCTTGCGGGCATTCACGACATCCTCACCAAGTCGCTCGGCAGCAACAACCCGATCAACGTCGTGCTCGCGACCTACGAAGGGCTGCGCTCGCTGCGGACCGCCGAGCACGTCGCCAACCTGCGCGGACGCACGGTCAAAGAGCTGTTCGCGTAAAGCCGAGGAGAACGATGGCAGACGACCAGGGGACCCCGCCCAAGGCGACCGCGCGCAAGAGCACGGCCGCGCGCAAGAGCACGGCCGCGCGCAAGAAGAGGGCCGCACCGGCAGCCTCCGAGCGCGCACTCGCCGTCGCGGTTGCGCGCGGGCCGGGGCTCGCCGCGGCGAATCCGAACCTGAGCCTGGCCACGCTGCGCGACCAACCGGGCGCGCGTCCCAAGCGCGTGCGGGTCGGACGCGGGCACGGCTCCGGCATGGTCAAAACCGGCGGCGAAGGCGGCAAGGGCCAGACCGTTCGTTCCGGCGGCGGCAAGGGGCCGGCCTTCGAAGGCGGACAGACGCCATGGGCGCGGCGCTTGCCGCACCGGCGCGGCTACTCGCAAAAGGCGCGCGACATCGGACACTTTCGCTCGCGCTATGCGGTGCTCAATCTCGGCGCGCTGGTCGGTTGGAACGCGAGCGTCGCCGTGACGCCCGAGAGCCTGCGCGAGCGAGGGCTCGTGCGCGACCCGCTCGACGGCATCAAGATCCTCGGGAACCCGCCGCGCGACGGCGCGACCCTGCCCAGGGGACTCGTCTTTCGCGACGTGCTCTTCTCGGCAAGCGCCCGCGAAGCGCTGCTCGCCGCCGCCGCAACCCTCGAGGAGCCGGGCGACGATGGGCCGGCGAGTGCCGGCCCGGGGGGCAACGGGGGGCACGCCGCCCCGTTTTCAAAGCAACGGGGCGACGAACCGCACGCCCCCGTGCGGCCTTCCAACGAGGGCTCAAAATAAGCGTGCCTTCGTGTTAGAGAACCTGCGCGCCGCGCTGCTCGTCCCCGATATTCGCAAGCGGGTCGCCTTCGTGATGGGCGCCTTTGCGCTCTTCGTGCTGATGATCCACATCCAGCTCCCGGGAGTCGACCCGGCGCGCTGGCAAGAACTGCTACGCGGCGGCTCGTTCTACTCGTTCATCGGGTTTCTCTCCGGCGGCGCGCTGCAAAAGCTCTCGATCATCGCGATGGGAATCACGCCGTACATCAATGCCTCGATCATCATGCAGCTGATGACGGTCGTGATTCCGCAGATCGAGGAGATGGCCAAGAAGGGAGGCGAGGAGGGCCGCCGCCAGATCAGCCGCTACACGCGCTGGCTGACGATCGTGCTGGCGCTCGTGCAGGCGACCACGATGGCGATCAATATGAATCGCGCCGGGGTCTTCTACGACCCCTCCTGGCAGTTCGTGGTCTTCGCGGTGGTCGCGTTCGTGGCCGGGACGCTGTTTTTGATGTGGCTCGGCGAGCAGATCAGCGATCGCGGGATCGGCAACGGCGTCTCGTTGATCATCTTCATCGGGATCGTGCTCCGCTACCCGACCTACGTCTCGCAGACGATCCAAGCCGGACAGAAGGACGGCCTCAACGTGCTGGGCTTGGTGCTCTACATCGCGATCGCGCTGCTCACGATCGTCTCGATCGTCTTCATGTATCAGGGTCAGCGCCGCATCCCGGTGCAGCAGGCGCGCCGGGTCGTGGGCCGCAAGATGTTCGCGGGCCGCTCCTCGTACATTCCGCTGCGCCTCAACAACGCGGGCGTGATCTCGATCATCTTCGCGATCTCGATCTTGCTCC
The DNA here is from genome assembly GCA_050733855.1 of Vulcanimicrobiaceae bacterium. Classification (GTDB taxonomy): domain Bacteria; phylum Vulcanimicrobiota; class Vulcanimicrobiia; order Vulcanimicrobiales; family Vulcanimicrobiaceae; genus JBOHTX01. The sequence continues at coordinate 3,059 of JBOHTX010000074.1, read as the reverse complement.
TGCCGCAGCAGGCGCTGACCTGGTTTGCGCATTCGGGCGGCACGCCGCTCTGGCTTCACCTTGGGCCCTTCGGCGTGCCGGGGAACATGACGGCCGTCTCGCTCACGCTGCAAACCTACTTCAGCCCGAACTCGTTCCTCTACAACCTCGCCTACTTCTTGCTGGTCGTGATCTTCACGTTCTTCTACAGCTCCGTCGTCGTCAACGTCAAAGACATGGCCGACAACCTCAAGAAGAGCGGCTCCTTCATTCCCGGGATCCGGCCGGGCCTGCCGACCGAAGAGTACGTCAAGAAGATCCTGTTGCGGATCACGACGGTCGCCGCGATCTACCTCGGGTTCTTGGCCGTGCTCCCCTCGACGTTGCAGCAGGGCCTCGGCGTGACGACCTTCTACCTCGGGTCGACCTCGCTCCTGATCGTGGTCGGCGTCGCGCTCGATACGATGACGCAGATCGAAGCGCGCCTGGCGATGCGCGACTACAAGGGCTTCATCAAGCGATGAGTGTCTCGCGCGAAGTTCGGGTCGTCTTTCTGGGCCCGCCCGGCGCCGGCAAGGGGACGCAGGCGCGGCTGCTCGACGAGCGCTTCGGCGCACGCGCGATCTCGACCGGCGATCTGCTGCGTCGCCACCGGCGCGAACGGACGGTGCTCGGCCTGGAAGCGCAGAGCTACATGGAGGCAGGCAAACTCGTGCCCGACGCGCTGGTGCTGGCGATGATGGAGGGCGAGATCGCGACCAGCCCTTCTTTCGTGCTCGACGGTTTTCCGCGAACGCAAGGGCAGGCGCGCGCGCTCGACGGGATACTCGAACGCCTGGGCCGGCCGCTCGACGCCGTGGTGCTGTTCGAGCTGCCGCGCGCGCTCTTGCTCGAACGGCTGCTCGGGCGCTGGACGAACCCGCGCAGCGGACGCGTGTACCACGAAAAATTCGCGCCCCCGCAGGTCGCCGGGCTCGACGACGACGACGGCCTTCCGCTCGAACAGCGATCCGACGACCGGGCCGAGGCGATCGAACGGCGGCTGGCCGAGTACGACGCGATCACGGCCGAGCTGATCCCCTACTACGAAGCGCGCGGGCTGCTGCGCCGAATCGATGCGGCGCTTGGGGTCGACGAGGTGAGCGCCGAACTCTTCGCACTCGTCGAACGCGACGAGCGATCGCCAACCCGATGATCGCGATCAAGTCGGCCCGCGAGATCGAGATCATGCGGCGCAGCGGCAAGGTCACCTCGCACGTGCTCAGCGAGATCGCGCGCGCGGCCAAGCCCGGGGTGACCTTACGCGAACTCGACCGGATCGCCGAGCGCGGGATCCGCGAGCGCGGCGGCGTGCCGACCTTCAAGGGCTACAACGGCTTCCCGGCCTCGGTCTGCCTCTCGGTCAACGACGTGGTCGTGCACGGCATCCCCGGCGGCCGGCGGCTGACCGAGGGCGACATCCTTTCGATCGACCTCGGAACGACCTTCGAAGGCTACGTCTCGGATTCGGCGATCACGGTCCCGGTGGGCCGTATTTCGGCTTCGGCGCAACGCTTGTTGCGGGTGACCCAGGAGTCGCTGATGCTCGGGATCGCGCAGATGCAGCGCGGCAACCGGCTCTTCGATATCAGCCACACGATTCAAGCGCACGTCGAGGCGCACGGCTACGGCGTGGTGCGGGCGCTTGTCGGCCACGGCGTCGGCCGCAAGATGCACGAGGAGCCGCAAGTGCCTAACTGGGGCGAGGCCCACAAGGGCTTGGCGTTGCGGAGCGGGCTCGTGATCGCGATCGAGCCGATGGTCACCGAAGGGACCTTCGAGGTCGCAACCCTCGAGGACAAATGGACGGTCGTGACGGCGGACGGCAAGCTCGCCGCGCATTTCGAGCATACGGTCGCGCTCACCGACGAGGGTCCCCGGATCCTCACGTTGCGCGAAGGCGACTTCCTCGAACTCGAGGTCGATCGCTACCGGCCCAAAGCGGAGATCGCGGCATGAACGGGAGCCGAAGCTAGATGGCCCGCAGACGCCGCGGAGGGCAGCGGCCCGACCGGCGGAAGAAGAAAGCCGATCGGGCGGCGGCGACCGCGACCCCGAAGGAAGAGGCGATCGAGGTCGAGGGCACGATCGTCGAACCGCTGCCCAACGCCATGTTCCGGGTCGAACTCGCCAACGGGCACCGGGTGCTCGCCCACGTCAGCGGCAAGATCCGCATGAACTTCATCCGCATCCTCCCGGGCGACCGGGTCCTCGTCGAACTCTCCCCCTACGATCTCACCCACGGCCGCATCACCTACAGGTACAAGTAAGATGAAAGTCCGACCCTCGGTCAAGCGCATCTGCGAGAAGTGCATCGTGATCCGTCGCAACGGCAAAGTCCGCGTGATCTGCGAAGTCAACCCCAAGCACAAACAGGTGCAGGGCTGATGGCGCGCATCGCGGGGATCGACTTGCCGCGCGAAAAGCGGATCGAGATCGCACTGACCTACATCTTCGGGATCGGGCTGCCGACCGCGCAGAAGTTGCTGTCGGTCTCGGGCGTCGACCCCAACACGCGCGTCAAGAACCTCAGCGAAGAGGACGAGAAGCGCCTGCGCGACGCGATCGACGGCCAGATCAAAGTCGAAGGCGACTTGCGCCGCGAGGTTGCGGGCCACATCAAACGCCTGGTCGATATCGGCAGCTACCGCGGGCAACGGCACCGGCGCAATCTCCCCGTGCGCGGTCAGCGCACCAAGACCAACGCGCGCACCCGCAAGGGCCCGAAGAAGACCGTCGGCGCACGCAAGAAAGCCGTCACTCCGCCGCCCAAGAAGTAGCGCCGCGCTCTCACGCGCGGGAACGGCTTTCAGGGTTCCCACGATTACGAAGGGGGAGTGGTGGGTCGGCGGCGGATGGTCGGCGACAGCTACCCTGGCCGCTCGGCGTCAACTATCGTGGCCGGTTGTGGAGCAGGCGTTGATCGCACTGGCGGCCACCGTCGCTCCTTATGCCGGGGCCGGAACCGGCGTCGGGCCGTGTCCGCTCGGTGGGTGTGCGCCGTCGTCGGGTCCGCTCGTATCGAGGCCGAGGTACGGCAG
>JBOHTX010000073.1:0-8728 GCA_050733855.1 Vulcanimicrobiaceae bacterium | reverse complement strand
GGCGACCACCCGGCTGACGAGCCGCCCGGCGAAGCGTGCGATGAGTTCGCGCATCGGATCGATCAGGTCGCCCTCGGTCGCCACCACCAGATCGCCGATCTCCGCGAGCGCGCCAAAGGTCTCGAGAGACCAGGCGACGAGCGGTCGCCCGGCGACCGGAACGAACTGCTTGGGGGCACCGAAGCGCTCGCCGCGTCCGGCGGCCACGACGATCGCGCAAAACCTCACGAATTGGCGACTCCGCTCGCGCGTTTGAGTTTTGCGAAAATCATCCGGCCGGCGACCGTCTGCAAGACGCTCGTCACTTGGACGTCGACCTCTTCGCCGATCAAACGGCGGCCTTGCTCGACGACGATCATGGTGCCGTCGTCGAGGTAACCGACGCCCTGGTGCGGCTCCTTGCCGTCGCGGACGATCGCGACGTGCATCTCCTCGCCCGGCAGCACGACCGGTTTGAGTGCTTCGGCCAGCTCGTTGAGATTGAGTACGGCGACCCCTTCGACCAGCGCCACCCGATTGAGATTGAAGTCGTTGGTGATCAGCTTGGCGCCGCTGTGCTGCGCCAGCCGCAGCAACTTGGCATCGACCGGCCCAGCGCCGAGCGGATCGTCGTCGACGATCTCGAGCGGCATGATTTCTTGCAGTTTGGCAAGCACCTCGAGACCGCGCCGCCCGCGCGCGCGCTTGAGCGCATCGGCCGAATCGGCGATCGCCTGCAGCTCGGCCAACACGAAACGGGGCAGCACCAGCGGCCCGTCGAGAAACCCGCTCTGCACGACTTCGAGCACCCGCCCGTCGACGATCACCGAGGTGTCGAGCAGTTTGGTGGCGCCACGCTCGGGCGCGTGCGCGTCGCTTGCCGGTGCGGCGGCTCCGAGCCGTTGCTTGGCCCCGAGGCGCGCGCCGAGAAAGGCGGCGAAAATGCTCGCCAGCACGTAAATCAAGGTCGCGACGTAGGTGCCGACCTTGCCGGCGTCGGCGATCGCTTCGAGCAGCACGTTCTTTGCGAGGAACGCGATCAAGAGCCCGACGATCAAGCCGACCGCACCGCCGACCAGCTCGCCCTGCGTGAGGCGCTCCAGGGCGCGCTCCACTTCGGCAAGTTCAACTTCGAAGAGCGACTGCACGGGCGGCGCGAGGAAAAGCCCGACGATCGCACCGGCGACCGGAACCACGATCAGGAGCGCGATCAGCCAGCCCTCGCTCGCGACGTGCAGCGAAATCAGATGCAGGTACGCTTCGCGCCCGAGCAGGAAGCCCGTGATCGCAAACGCCAGCATGAAGACCGCACGCAGGATGGTGGTCGACATCGCTACGCGGCGGCGCCTCGGAAATTGACGAACGCTCCGCAGACGGCGTTCGCGAGAAAGCGCCCGCGCCGCGTCAAATGCACGCGCGGCGGCTCGATGGCCAGCAAGCCCTCCGCGCCGAGTTCGGCGATCACGGGTTGATAGAAGCTCATAAAATCGACCCCGTACCGTTCCGCGAAGCGCGCACAGTCTACCCCCTCGCGCGTCCGCAGCGCGAGCATCGTCGCCTCGCCAAGCCGCGCCGCGCCGGCCAATCGCTCGCGCTCGGCCGGGACCGCTTCGCCGGCTTCGAGCGCCGCCAGATAGCGCTCGAGGTCGCGCAGGTTCGCCCGCCGTTCGCCTCCCAGGAACGAGGCTGCTCCGACTCCGAGGCCGAGGTACTCGCCGTCGCGCCAGTAGTTCAGATTGTGCGCGCAGCGGAAGCCGGGACGCGCGAAGTTACTGATCTCGTAGTGCTCGTAGCCCGCCGCCTCGAGCCGCTCGATCGCGAACTCGTAGAGGTCGGCCTCCAGGTCCTCGCCGGGAAAATCGGCGGGGCCGGCTTCGCGCCGGTCCCAAAACGGCGTCCCGGGTTCGACCTCGAGACCGTAGGCCGAAAGGTGGGTCGGCTCGAGCGTCAGCGCGGCTTCGAGGGTCCGGCTCCAACTCTCCCTCGACTGCCCCGGGACGCCGAAGATCAGATCGAGCGAAAGATTTTCGAAGCCGGCCGCGCGCGCCCGCGCGACGACGCGCCCGACGTCGCTTCCGGAGTGCGTGCGCCCGAGCGTCCGCAATTCGCTCGCTTCGAGGGACTGCACGCCGAACGAGAGCCGATCGATCCCGGCGGCGCGGTACGCGGCGAAGGCCGACTCGTCGCACCACGCGGGTTCGGGATTGAGTTCGATCGTGGTCTCGTGCGCCTGGTGGATCGCGAAACGCTCGCGCAGCAGCGCGAGCAAGCGAGCAAGCTGCTCGGGCGGATGCGCGTTGGGCGTACCGCCGCCGAGAAAGATCGTCTCGACCGCGACCGCGGGCGCGCGCTGCGCTTCGCGTGCCAGTGCCTGCAGGTAGCGCTCGGCCTGCGAGCGCCGCAACGGAAACTTTGCGAAATCGCAGTACGGACAGATCGTACGGCAGAACGGCAGGTGGACGTAAAGACCGGCCGTGCTCAGGCCTCCTTAGCGGCGGCTTCGGCCGCCTCGCCGATATCGAGCGACGCGAGCAACTCGCCGATTCGCCCGACGACGTCTTCGCGCACCTCGGCGACCGCGGCCCGGATTGCGCTCGCGAGTGCGACGCGGTTGGCGCGGCCGTGCGCTACGATGCAATTGCCGCGCAATCCGAGCAGCGGCGCACCGCCATAGTTATCGTAGCTGAGCTTGCCGCGCACGCGGCGCAGCGCCGGCCGGACGAGCAGCGCGCCGAGCTTGATCGCAAGGCTGCCGCCGCGAATCTCGCCGCCGACGATGTCGGCGATCAGCGAAGCCGCGCCCTCGGAGAGCTTCAGCATCACGTTGCCGACGAAACCGTCGGTCACGCAGACGTCGGCCACGTTGACGAACACGTCGCGCCCTTCGACGTTGCCGATGAAGCGCACCGGCGCCGTCTCGAGCAAGCGGGCCGCTTCGATCGTCTGCGCGTTGCCCTTCGAGCGCTCCTCGCCGACCGAGATGATCCCCACCTTCGGTTCGGCGATCCCGAGCACCGCGCGCGCGTAGGCGCTGCCCATCACGCCGAACTGCGCGAGCCACTCGGGCCGGCAGTCGACGTTCGCGCCCGAATCGAGGACCACGACCGGCCCGCTTTTGGCCGGATAGACGACCGCGATCGCCGGCCGCCCGACCCCGGCGATCGTCCGCAGGCGGACCAGCGCGACCGCCAGGAACGCGCCGCTATTGCCCGCCGAGACGACCGCATCGGCCGCGCCGTCGCGCACCAATTCGACCGCGACCCCAAGCGACGTCCCCTCGGCGTTGCGGACTGCAAGCGAGGGGCTCGCGTCCATCGCGATCGAGCCGGGCGCGTGGACGACTTCCAGGTTCGGATCGCCATGGCCGACCAGCGGATCGACCAGCGTCCGGTCGCCGACGAGGAGGATCCGCCCCAGGCCCTCGCGCGCCGCCAAGAGCGCGCCGGCGACGATCTCCGTGGGCGCATGGTCGCCGCCCATCGCATCGACGGCGATCCGCGGTAAAACGCGGGAATTCACGTAAACGTTCGCCTCCGATGCGGATCCTGAAAACCCTGGCACACGAACGGTTCCGATGCCGTCCGCTGGCTCCCTTTCGTCACGTCCGGCGAACAGAGGGCGCGCGCAGAATGCTCTCGCCCCGAACCTACGTCCTCCGGAAGCGGCGAGCGATTTCGTCGGGTTCGATTCGGACGATGGTCGGGCGGCCGTGGGGGCAGTGCATGGGATTTGCGCAGCGTAACAGGCGCGCGAGCAGCGCTTCGCCTTCGCCGGGCTCGAGACGGTCGCCGGCGCGGACGACCGAGTGGCAGGCGAGCGATGCCCAGATGCGCTCGTTTGCCGCGAGGCCCGGTCCGTCGTCGTCGAGATCGGCGAGGATCGCGCGCAGGTCGAAACGGCGCGCGCCGTAGCCGGCCGGGGTCGCGAGCACGCGATAGGTACGTGGGCCGAACGGTTCGATCTCGAGGCCGCCGGCGGCGAATTCGTCGCGCACGCGCTCGAGACGCTCGCACGACGACGTATCGAGTTCGACGAGATCTGGGACGAGCAGCGGCTCCGAAAGCGCGTTCCCGTTGCGCGCGCGCGCCACGATCGCTTCGTAAGCGACCCGCTCGTGGGCTGCGTGCTGGTCGACGAGCACGAGGGCGCGCCCGTCGGTCGCGAGCAAGTAGGTCGCGTCGAGTTGCGCGAGGACGCGCAACGCCGCCTGCGTAGCGGAATCATACGACCCAAGAAAGGCAGCGGCGAGCGCGCTCTCGGCGGCATCGGCGACGGCCTCGCCCGCCGCACCGGATCCCGTCCCTTCGGCGGACGCGGCCTGCGGCGGCGCAAGCGAGATCGCCGCTCGGACGCGTTCGGAGGCATCGCGGGCGAGCGTCGCGCGCAGGGCGCGGCGTACGGCGGCGGAGACGATCTGCGGCCGCCGCAGGCGCACGTCGAATTTCGTCGGATGGACGTTGGGATCGACGTCGTCCGAGGCGAGCGAGAGGAAGAGCACGCCGAACGGCTGCCGCCCGACGAGCGCATAGCTTGCGTAGGCTGCGGTCCAGGCACCGGCGAGCTGCGTCGAGTGCAGCAACCGGCGATTGACGAACAGCACTTGCAGGCGCCGGTCGCCGCGTTCGGAACCGGGAGCGCTCGCGTAGCCCGCGACTCCGACGCCGTCGCTTTCGTAGGGATCGAGTGCGAGCAGGGCGCCGGCCGAGGTCCCGAAGACGGCGGCCAAGCGCTCCTCGAGCGAGCGGCTCGCGGCCAAGGCGAAACTCGTGCGTCCTTCGTGCGAGAGCGAGAACGCGACTTCGGGGTATCCGAGCGCGAGGGTTGCGACGAAATTCGAGATGCGCGCGAACTCGGCGCTCGGCGTCCGCAGGTAGGCGCGGCGCGCCGGGACGTTCGCGAACAGATCTTCTACGATGACCTGCGTCCCGGGCGCCATCGCGACCGGCATGCAGGCTTCGCTCGCTCCGCCCACGGCGGCGAGCTCGGTACCGACGTCGTGCTCGCGCAAGCGCGAGCGAAGCCGCACGCGCGCGACCGCCGCAATGCTCGCAAGGCCCTCGCCCCGAAAGCCGAGGGTCGCGATCCGCTCGAGATCGTCCGGCCGACGCAGTTTGCTCGTCGCGTGGCGCGCGAGTGCGAGCGCGAGTTGGGCGGGTGCGATCCCGCAGCCATCGTCGCTCACGTCGATCGCGTCCAAGCCGCCGCCGCGCACCGCGATTGCGATTCGGCGCGCGCCGGCGTCGAGCGCGTTCTCGATCAGTTCCTTGACGACCGAGAGCGGCCGCTCGACGATCTCGCCGGCGGCGATCGCGCCGATGGTCGCCTCGTCGAGCAACTCGATCATCGCCGTGCTATACGGCGATCGGCTGCGCCTCCCCGGTCGCGAGGAGCGGAATCGCAAATGCGATGCGCGTCCCTTCGCCGGCCGCGCTTTCCAGGAGCAACTCGCCCCCGCTGCGCTCGACGGCGCGCTTGACGATCGCGAGGCCGAGCCCCGAACCCTCGGTCTCGCCGCGGTTGCGGCCGCGGTAGAATCGTTCGAAGACGAGCGCCTGTTCGTCGTCCGGGATCCCGGCGCCGCGATCGCGGACCTCGACCAGCGCCCGATCCCGTTCGCGCCGCACCCGCACATCGACCGGCGAATCTGGCGCGTACTTGAGTGCATTTTCGACCAGGTTGGAGAGCGCTTCGTGCAGTTCGAGTTCGTAGCCGCTAACGACGACGCCCGGCTCGGCCGCAAGCGCGATCCGCGGCCGCGAGCCGAGCACCTGCAGCGCAGTGACCACGCGCGCCGCCAGCGCCGAGAGATCGACCTCCTCGCGCTCGCGTGCCAGCGGGTTCTCCATCCGCGCGAGCACGATCAGCTTATCGACCAGCGCGCGCATGCGGCGCCCTTCGAGGTACATCGTCTCGAAGATCTTTGCGGAGCCGGCGTCGCCCGCGCTGCGGCGGCGCAGGACGTCGATGAAACCCATGATGACGGTCAGCGGCGTGCGCAGTTCGTGGCCCGCGTCGGCGACGAATTGGCGCATCTGCGCCTCGGCGGCACGGCGCTCCTCGAAGGCGTCGGAGACCTGCGCCGCGGCCGCGTTGTAGGCGCGCACCAATTCGCCGATCTCGCTACGATCGGTCGTCTCGACCGGGCGCGGCGTGAAGTCGCCGTCGCTGAAGCGTTGCAAGGCGGCGGTCGTCTCTTTGAGCGGGCGCAGCGCCTGGTTCGTGATCGCTCGGCCGACCAACCACGACGCTCCGATCACGAACAGCCCGATCGGCAGCATCGCGAGCCAAAAGAGATTCATCGAGCGCTCGAGCGGACCGGGGTCTGGGAAGATCACGATCAGACCGCCGGGGACCTCGAGGCGTTGCGGCGCCAGCCGCAAGAAGACGTTGAGCCCGAGCGGAAACCGCTGCATTTGGAGGTAGTGCGGCCGGTGGTCGATCGGTGCACTCGGCGTCACCCAGCCGAACGGTGGCGGCGTCGAAACGACCGCCGGCGCGCGTCCGGCGACGGTCACGAGCGCGTTCCCGTTCGCATCCACGGGCCCGGTCGCCGCCAGAAAACGGTGTTCGCGACGGTCGGCCGATTCCGCGAACAGGACGACGTGCAAACCGGGACGCGCCAGGTGGCGCACGATCTCGGGCGCCGCGGCTGCGAGCGTGCCCGCGTTCTCGACCCCGGTACGGACCTCTTCGGGCGCTTGCCGGATCGCGGCTTCGGTCGCGGTCCTGGTTGCCACTCCGAACATCGCAAGCGAAAAAACCGTGATCGCGATCGCGACGATCGCGACCAAGACGAAGGCGGCGCAGACGTAGGTGGCCGTCAGCCGGAAGGCGAGCGAGCGGAACATGCTATTCCCGCAGCGAGTAGCCGACGCCGCGATGGGTGTGGATCAAGCGGGTCGGAAACCCGTGATCGACTTTGGCGCGAATGTAGGAAATGTACGTCTCGACCGCGCCCGGGCCGACGTCGCGGTCGGAACCCCACACGCTGTCGAGCAGTTGGTCGCGGGTCAGGATGCGATTCGGATTGCGCATCAGGTACACGAGTAAATCGTACTCGCGCGCCGAGAGCGCGATCTTCTTCTCGCCGCGGCGTGCGACGCGGGTCTCGAGATCGATCTCGAGGTCGGCGAAACGCAGCACCTGCGGCTGCGCTAGGCGCGGCCTGCGCAAGGCCGTTTGCAAGCGCGCCAAGAGTTCTGCCATCTCGAAGGGCTTGGCCACGTAGTCGTCCGCCCCGCCGTGCAATCCGGCGACCTTGTCGTCGACGTCGGCCTTGGCGGAGAGCATCAGGATCGGCGCTTCGGTCAAGCGCCGGAACATCGGGAGCAGGGCGATACCGTCGATCTTCGGCAGCATCACGTCGAGCACGATCGCATCGGGCGGCCACTCGCGCACGATCTGCAAGCCAACCTGGCCGTCGGGCGCCGAACGGACGTCGTAGCCTTCGTCGCCGAGGCCGATCTCCAATAGCTCGCGGATGTGCCGCTCATCGTCGACGACGAGAACGCGGCCCGAAGCCTCCATCTTCTTCATCATAGCGCAAACGCTCGGAGCATGCTGGGAAGAGAAGTTTTTCTCATGCGAGTCTCAGGCGCCTTTGGGCGCCCTCTCAGGCGGCTCACAGCGCGGCGGTCGATACTCATGCCATGTCCGCATCCGTTGCGCCCGACCCGACGCCGGAGCGTCCAGCCGTCGTCATCGATCTGATCGGCGATCTCGATGCAACCTTGGGCTCGCTCGTCGCCGAAACGCTGGCCGTCAGCCGCGCGGCGACCGTCGGTTCCGAAATCGTGCTCGCGGTTCGCTACATCGTCGGGCTCGAGCGCGACGGGCTCGCGCAAATCGCGCGCGGGCTTGCCGCCGCGCGTGCGCGCGGAGCCGACATCTCGGTGTACGTTTCCCAGCGCCGCTTTCGGCTCGCGTTTCGGCTGGCGGGGATTGCCTGCAACGGCCGTCTTCCGGCGCTGACAGGCCCGTCGGTGCGCCACGTGATGATGGCTCGGCACGCGGCCACGGCGCCGCTGGGCGCCCGCAGCAAGCCGCTTCGGCGGCGCGCGCTGCGCGCCGATTTCCAGCCCGCGTAAGAGCTCGCGAGGAGTCTAACTCCCCGAGCGGACGCTGCCGCCACCGGCCGGCAGCTCCGGCGGCCGCACCAGGACGATGCCGATCTTCGGCACGTAGAGCAACGCGGGGCGGCCGCCGGCGATGTCGATCCCGCGCGCACGCGCGTCGCTCGCCGACATGACCGTGAGATACGCACAGCCGAGCGTCGCAAAGAGCGGCGAGCGGCGCTCGCGCCCGCGTTCTCCGGGGGCGCCTGGGCCGCCCGGTCGCGGACCACCGAATCCGCCGCGCTCACCACCTCCGAACGGCGCCCCCGCTCCGCGGCCGCCTTCCGGGCCACCGTTCGGCTCGCCGCCGGCCGGCGCTCCTTCGACCGGCCCGGTCGGCGGACCGTTGGGCGCGGCGACCGGACGCGCGAACTGCGGGCGCAACTCGAGATAGTATGGCACCGAAGGATCCGCGCTCACGGCGTGCGGCACGATAGCGAGCCCCGGGACCGCTGGCAGCGGGCTGGCGTGCGCTTCGTAAGCGACGACGTAGGCTCGCAGCGCCGCGAGTTCCTTTGCGGCGGTCGGGGCGGTGGTCGCGTCGCAGCTCGGGCGCGAGCTCGCGAGCGCGAGCGGGTCCGTTCCGGCCGGCGGCGGGATCGCCTCGAAGCGCGGGCGCGGCGTGGGCGTCGTTC
>JBOHTX010000072.1:0-8749 GCA_050733855.1 Vulcanimicrobiaceae bacterium | reverse complement strand
GCCTTGCGCACCGCGCGGCAGTCGGCGCAGTGGCTCGGTTTGTTCTGGAAGCCTTTGGTTGCGAAGAACTGCGCTTCGCCGGCGGTGAACACGAAGGGAGCTCCGCAGTCGGTGCAGGTCAGCGTTTCGTCGGTATACAAAGCGGGTCACCTCGTCGCATCGGCAGGCGGGCTCGAAGCAAAAAGTTGCGTGGATACTAGCACAGGGTCACAGGTGGTGCAAGCAAACGCGGGCGGAGCGCTGCGGATCATGTCGGGGACGCGCCCGACCGGCAAGCTCCATCTCGGCCATCTGGTCGGCGTGCTCTTGCCCTGGGCCGAGCTCTCGCGACGAGCCGAGTGCTTCTTCGAAGTCGCCGACCTGCACGCGCTGACGACCGCCTACGAGCGGACCGCCGAGCTGGCCGGAAGCGTCTTCGAGCTGGTGGCGACGATGCTGGCGGTCGGGGTCGACGGCGAGCGGGCCGCAATCTATGTCCAATCGCGGATCGCCGAGATCCCCGAGCTGCATCTCTTGCTCTCGATGATCGTGCCGGTCTCGTGGCTGCAACGGGTGCCGACCTACAAGGATCAGCTCGAAGCGCTGGGGCCCGAGATCGCGACCTACGGTTTCCTCGGCTATCCGCTGATGCAACTCGTCGATATCGCGGTCGTGCGCGCGAACGCCGTCCCGGTCGGCAAAGATCAGCTCTCGCACCTCGAGTTCGGACGCGAGGTCGTGCGCCGCTTCAACCATCTCTACGGCGCGACGCTCGTCGAGCCGCAATCACTGCTCTCGGAATTTCCCGACGTCCCCGGAACCGACGGCCGCAAGATGTCGAAATCCTACGGGAACACGATCGATATCGTTGCGAGCGACGACGAGACGACTGCGCGCGTGCGCTCGATGCTCACCGATCCGCAGAAGATCCGGCGCGGCGATCCGGGGCGCCCCGAAATCTGTCCGGTCTTCGCGCTGCAGAAGATCGTCAACGCCGAGCGAACCGGCGAGATCGAACGCGACTGCCGCTCGGGCGCGCTCGGCTGCGTCGCGTGCAAGGGCGAACTGGCGAGCACACTCAACGACTACTTGCGGCCCTTTCGCGAGCGCCGCGCGGCGGTCGAGCCCGCGCAGGTTGCGGCGGTGCTCGCAAGCGGCCAAGAACGCGCGCGCGCGGCGGCGGCGCTGACGCTTGCCGAGGTGCGCGCGGCGATCGGGCTCGGACGCTACTCGGAGTAGTTCGGAAGAGCGCTTGCGATTCGGCGCAGCGCTTCGCCGAGCGCTTCGAGCGAGTTGGCGTACGAGAGGCGCAAGTAGCCGACGCCGCCGGGCCCGAAACACGAGCCGCCGATCGTCGCAACCCGCGTGGTCTCGAGCAGATACGACGCGAGCTTGCGGTCGTCGCGCGCGATCGCGGAGATATTCGGAAAGACGTAGAAGGCACCGGCCGGGAGCGTGCAGCGCACGCCCGGGATCGCGCGCAGCCCCGCCACGATCGCATCGCGCCGCCGGCGGAACTCGGCGATCATCGCCTGCACCGGCTCGTCCGGGCCCTCGAGCGCCGCGATCCCGGCCAGTTGCGTAAAGGCCGCGGAGCACGAGTACGTGTTCTGGCCGAAGAGCGCGACCGTCTTGGCGAGCGCAGCCGGCATGATCGCGTAGCCAAGCCGCCAGCCGGTCATCGCGTAGGCCTTCGAGAAGCCGTCGAGCAGCACGGTCCGTTCGCGCATGCCGTCGAGCGCGACGATCGAGTGGAACTCGCCCTCGTAGAGGTTGCGCGCGTAGATTTCATCGGAGACGATCGTGAGGTCGTGGCGCAGCGCGAGTTCCGCGATCCGTTCGAGGTCGCTGCGCGCGAGCACTCCACCGGTCGGATTCTGGGGTGAATTGAGCACGATCACCTTGGTGCGAGGCGTGATCTTGGCGGCCAGCTCGTCGAGGTCGAGGCGAAAGTCGGCTTCCTCGCGCAGGCGGATCGGAATTCGCTCCGCACCGAGATACGAGGCGCACGAGGAATACGAAGGATACGACGGATCGGCGTACACGATCCCGTCGCCCGGATCGAGCAGCACCGAGAGCACGTTCCAGATCGCGATCTTGAGGCCGGGGCTCACCACCACGTCGTCGCGCAAGAAGGGCGCGACGCCGCGAAAACGGCTCGCGTAGGCGGCGATCGCTTCGCGCAGCGGCGCGATCCCCGCGGACGGCGTGTAATGCGTCTGGTCGTTCTCGAGCGCGGCGATTCCGGCCGCTTTGACGTGCGCCGGGGTCGCGAAATCGGGCTCGCCGACCTCGAGGTGGATCACCGCTTCGCCTTGCGCTTCGAGTTCGCGCGCGCGCGCCAGCACCTCGAATGCCTCCTCCCCGAAGATGCGGCGGGCGCCGGCCGAGATCGGAATCTGGTGCGCGATCATAAGCGCTCGTTTCGGGGCGCTCGCCCGCGCGGACCTTGCGGCGCGAAGCCGTGCCGCTGCCGCCTACGGCGGAATCTTTTTGTGGAAATAGCCCGCGAAGATCGCGCGGGCGACCGGGGCGGCGGTATCGGCACCGTAGCCTCCGGTGCGCTGCATGAAGACCGCGAGCGCGAGCTTGGGATGGTCGGCCGGTGCGTAGGCGACGAACCAGGTCGTGTTCGGGCCGCTGCCGCCGCTCGTCTCGGCGGTCCCGGTCTTGCCGCCGAAGGGGAGCCCCGGGATCGCTTCGCCGTAGGCCGTTCCCCAGGGCTCGGTGACTTGCGCCATCCCGGCGCGCACCTCGCGCAGCGACTCTTGCGTGACCGGCACGCGCCGGATCACCTCGCGGCCGAAACGCTTGACGACCTTGCCGTCCGGCGCGACGATCTGCGCGACCAGGTGCGGACGATAGAGCGTCCCGCCGTTGACGACGGTCGCGGTGATATCGGCCATTTGCAGCGGCGTCGCTTGCATCGCGCCCTGGCCGATCGCGAGCTGGCAGACGTCGCTCGGCTCGAGCGGCAGACCATAGTTCTTCATCATCCAGGCATTGGTCGGCCAGTTCCCCGGATATTCGCCGGGCAGATCGATCCCGAGCGTTTTCCCCAAGCCGTACTCGTGCGCCCAATACGCGAGCCGCTTTTGCCCCAAGCGATAGCCGACCTGATAGAAGTAGCCGTCGGACGAGGCTGCGAGCGCGTGCACGAAGTTGGTCCAGCCGAGTGCCCCGGCGGCCAGATCGCGGTAGAGAAAGCCGTGGCACTCCCACGCGCCGGAATCGTACAGTACTTGATTGGTTCCGATCGCGCCCGAGCTGATCGCGCCGCTGCCGGTGACCAGCTTGAAGGTCGAGCCGGTCGGAGTGGCCGCCGCGATCGCGCGGTCGAAGAGCGGTTCGAGCGAGTCGTTCAGATACGCCGAGAACTTCTTCTCGCCGATTCCGGTCGCAAAGTCGTTGGGATTGAAGTTGGGCTGCGAGACGAGCGCCAGCACCGCGCCGCTGGAAGGATCGAGCACCACCACGGCACCGCCGCGGCGCGCGCCTTGGCGCTTGCCGACGAGTGCGAGCTGGGTGCGGAGGGCGCGCTCGGCCAGCACTTGCAGACGCCAATCGATCGTCAGCTCGAGCGTGTCGCCGGGGATCGGATCGAGCGGCCCGAGCGTACGGACCGGATCGCCTGCGGCGTCGACTTCGATCCGCTCGCCGCCCGCAACGCCGCGCAAATAGCGCTCGTAGGTCAGTTCGAGCCCGTCTTCGCCGACGGTATCGCGCGGCGTGTATCCGAAACGCCGCAGCCGCCGGTACTCCGCTTCGCTGATCGCCCCGACGTAGCCGAAGATGTGCGAGCCGAGGCCGCGATAAGGATAGTCGCGGACGGGTTCGACTTGGAGTTCGACACCGCGGAGGTCTTCTTGCGCTTCCGCCAAGCGCGCGGTCTGCGCGGCCGAGAGATCGCGCGCCAGCACGACCGGCGCGTACGGCTCGTCGGCCGCGAGTTCGGCGAAGTCGCGGTACGCGACCCCCGGCCGATGCAGCATCCGCCTGCGCAGCGTCGCTTGCGGAATGCGCAGGACGGCGGCCAAGCGTCGCAGCGTTGCCGCGATGTCGCCGATCTGCGAGGGAACGAGCGCGCAGACGAACGAGGGCCGGCTGCGGACGAGGATCCGCCCCCGCCGGTCGACGATCTCGCCGCGCGGCGCGGGGATCGGAATCGTACGCACCAGATTAGCGCGCGCGGCGGCGGCGTAGCGGGCCCCGTCGGCGAGTTGCAGCTGCCCGACCCGCGCGAGCAGAGCGAGCAGCGCGAGCGCGACGGCCGCCGCCACGAGCGAGAGGCGGAGCGCTCCAGGGCGGCGCGGCGGGCGTTCAGCCGCGATCTGCACGGGGAGCGCGTAGGCGCGGGAAGAGCACCAGCGCGGCGAACGTGACGAGCGCCCCGAGCGCCGCTTGCACGAGCGCGCGATGAAAACTCTCGAGCGGAAACGGCAGCGTTCGCCCTTCGAGGTGGAACGCGATCGCAAAGAGCGCGTCGCGCGCGAACACCCCGAGTGCGGCTGCGCCGATCAGCGGTACGAACGCGGCGGCCGCGCGCCGTCCGCGCAAGCGGCCGGCAAAGGCGCAGACGATGGCGGTCGCGATCGTCCAGGCGACGCCGCTCGCGGCCAGCGCATCTTCACCGAGGCCGGCAAGCGCCCCGACGAACGCCCCGGCCGCAACGCCGGCCCGCAGCGCGTACCAGAGCGCGACCAGCGCGACGAGCGGCAGGGTCGCGCCGCGCGCGCCGAGGGTCGGCGCCAGCGCTCCCTGCAACGCGAGTGCGAGCACGAGTGCGAGCGCCACTTTCCAGGGAGCCGGCGGATCTGCGAGCGCGAGCGGAAGACTGCGCTCGAGCGGCTTGCCGGCGGCGAGCAGCGCGCGCCGCACGCGCGCGCTCCGCGCTCCATCCGACTCCGAGGAGCGTTCCAACAAAACGCCGAGTGGCGCCCCGTTCTTCAACAAAACGCCGCCCCGTTGTTCAACGCCCCGTTTTCAACGCAAAACGAGGACACGTTCGAGCCGTCCGAAAGCGACCGCCGGTTCGAGCAATGCTCCCTGATACAGCGCGCCCACTTGACGCTCGACGCGCACGATCGTTCCGATCGGATAGCCGGCGGGGAACGATCGGCCCGCACCGGTCACGACCCGGTCGCCGACCCGCAGCGCGGCATCCTGCGAGACGTATTGGAGCCGAATGCGCGTGCTGGTCCCGACGGCGATTGCCCACCAGCGACCTCGGCGCACGATCGCCGGAATCTTGCTCGAACCGTCGGTTGCGAGCAAAACCGTGCTTTCGAGGGCCGAGGCGGCGATCACGCGCCCGACGACGGCCCCGCCGGCATCGATCACGCCGTCGTCGCGTGCGATCCCCGCGAGCGTTCCGCGATCGAGGGTCACCGTTCGTTCGAGGTTCTCGGGATCGTAGCCGACGATCCCGGCTGCGATCGCGCCCGGAACGCGGGCGGCTTCGCGCGCGAGTGCGTCCTCACCGCGGCTCTGCGCGAGCGCAGCGAATAGCCGAGCGTTCTCCCGAGCCAGCGTGTGGTTGCGCGCGACCAGCGCGCGGTTGTGCGCGGCCAGCGCCGGCCACTCGGCGACGCTCGAGGCGAGCGCCGTCGCGCGGTTGCCAAGGTCGGTGAGCGCGGTCTCGGCGATCCCGAGCGTCGCGCTCGCGCCCGCGCTTAAGGGGCTGGTTCCGCCGGCTCGCAGCGCGCCAAGTTGAACGAGAGCGATCAGCGCGAGGCCGATCGTCCCGCCGATTACGGCGAGTAGCTTTCTCTCATCCCGATACGTAGCGATTGGTACCACCTTGTGACGCGGTCGCCGTGCGGCCGGAGCGCTTCGAGTAACGACGGAGAGCCGAGGATTTCGCCCGCTCCTTTGGCGGCGCAGAAGAGCGGCTCGGGAGCGATCGTCGCCGGAACGTTCGTGCGCGCGCCGACTTCGTGTGCGAGCCCGCACAGCAGAGCGCCGCCGCCGCACAACGTTATTCCCGATTCGAGCAGGTCGACGGCAACCTCGGGCGGGGCCGCCTCGATCACCGAACGGATCGCTCCGACGATGCGCGCGACGCCGTCGCCGATCGCTTCGGCGACGAGGGTTTCGCTCACTTCCCGCGTGCGCGGCGCGAGCGCTCCGAGATCGCGCCCACTGACGACCAGCGGCGCGCGTCCGGGCAGGCGCCCGACCGCGCCGAGCGCGAGCTTGATCCGCTCGGCGGTCGACGGGCCGATCTCGAAACGCTCGGCGCGCAAGCGCGCGCAGATCGCGGCATCGAGCGTCTCGCCGCCGACTTGTACCGAACGCAGCGCGAGCACGCCGGCCAGGCCCACGATCGCGATCTCCGTCGTGCCGCCGCCGATATCGACGATCATCTGCGCGCGCGTCCGCTCGACGTCGAGGCCGGCGCCGAGGGCAGCAGCGACCGCTTGCGTGAGGTAGGTCGCCCAGCGCGCGCCGGTCGCTCGCACGGCTTGCTCGACGGCCTTGCATTCGATGTCGGTGGCACAACCGGGGATCGAGGCGACGACGCGCGGAGCGAGGCGCGGGTGCGAAGCGAGCGCCCGCTCGACGAGCCGCGCCACCAGCGTCTGAGCGCCGCGGAAATCGGAGATCGTTCCGCGGCGCAGCGGTCGGACGACCCGGATGTGGGGCGGCGTCCGGCCTTCCATCGCGCGCGCTTCCGTCCCGATTGCGACGACCTCGCTGCGGCGTGCGTCGTAGGCGATCACCGTCGGTTCCGAGACGATCGCTCCCGCCCCACGGCCGTAGACGACCGTATTGCTCGTGCCGAGGTCGAGCCCGAGGTCGGGCGAGAGCGAGGTGCGCAGCGTGCCGAGCGCGCTCATCGCGGCGTCTCCGGCAGCACGTACCCGAGTGCGGGCAGGCGCCGGATGAATTCGCCGAGCGGGAAGCCCATCACGGTGTAAAAGTCCCCGTCGATCCGCTCGACGAGCGCCGCGCCCCGCCCCTGGATCCCGTAGCCACCCGCTTTGTCGAACGGGTCACCGCTCGCAACGTAGGCGTCGAGCGCCGCGGATTCGAGCGGTGCGAAGCGGACCCGGGTCGTCGCGACCCCGTCCAGGCGCCGCCTGCTCGGGCCGTCGCGTAGGGCGTATGCGCTGTGGACCAGGTGCTCGCGCCCGCCCAGCGCGACAAGCATCGCGCGGGCCTCTTCGGGGTCGCGCGGCTTTCCCAGCGAACGGCCGTCCAGCTCGACGACGGTATCGGCCGCGACGACCAGCGCATCGGGCACGCCGGGCGCGACGGCAGCGGCCTTTTCGGCTGCCAGGACGACGGCGAGCTCCCGAGGGGCATGACCGGGGCGATCTCCTTCGTCGATCTCGCTCGGGACGACCCGAACGCGGATCCCAAGCGAGCAAAGCAATTCGAGGCGGCGGGGGGACGCGCTCGCAAGCACGAGTGATTCGAGGATGCGCACAACGTCGTACGTGCTAAGGCTGAGTATAGGGTCGGCGAGGTGCGCTTGTATATGGCCGCGACGGCAATCGTGCTTCTGACGAACTCATTGAAAGTATCGGCCGTCGACGCGCACGTACCCAGCGGCATGGCGCCCGGCCGGATCGCGGTGCGTCCAGTGGAGCAGTCCCCCGCGCGAGTCGTAGATGTACTCGCCTCGCACCTCGACCGGCTCGCCGTCCTGCAACGGAATGGGGCCGGTGAGATCGACGTTGTCCTCGACCCGCACCGTGAGACCGCCGCCCGCGGAACCGGTTAAGTGCACAAGGAAGCCCTCGTGGCGGCCGCTCGGTCCCTCGCGCGTTCCCAGGATGCGGGCGACCGCGCCGTCGGCGGTCGCCTCGAAGTGCGAGCGGCCGCTGCGCCAGGCGCGATAGATCGCCCCGTTTCCGGAATCGCTGCCGGTGGGCGTGCAGGCGCCGAGCGCGAGCCCGGCGAGCGCGAAGCCGAGCGCGCCGATGCCTACGGAGCGTCGCATGGGAGTTCGGTTCGCAGCAGATCGTCGATCGACTCTCGCCGGACGACCGCACGGTGCGTCCCGCCCCCGGCGAAGACGAGCGGGGGCCGCACGAAGCGGTTGTAGTTGCTTGCCATCGAGAATGTGTACGCGCCGGTCGTCGCGAGCGCAAGTAAGTCGCCGGGCGCTAGGTCGGCCGGCAATGGGGCGGCGGCCAGCTCGTCGTTTTCGCAGGAGCGGCCGCAGACGGTCGTCTCGACCAGCGGCGCGGCACTCTCGCGCGAGGCGAGCGCTGGATGATGGTAGGCATCGTAGAGCGCCGGCCGTGGATTATCGGCCAAGCTGCCGTCGACGATCGCGAAGCGGCGCGTCCCGCGATCCTTGAGGGCCAGCACGCGGTAGAGCGAGATGCCGGCCTCCGCGACGAGAAAGCGTCCGGGCTCGATCCCGAGGACCGGGCGCACGAGCGACGCCTCGGCACACGCGCCATCGAGCGCCGCGGCGAGGGCCGCGAGCGTGTCCGCCAGAGCGAACGGTGCGGCACCGGGGAGCGGGTCGACGCCGAAGCCGCCGCCGATCACGAGCACGCCGCCGGGTGCGCCGCTCGCGAGCACGCATCGGTACGCGGAGAGCGCGCGCGCGAGCGCTTCGAGGTAGGGCCCCTGCGCGAAGATCTGCGAGCCGAGATGGACGTGAATGCCGAGCAAACGCAGTCCTGGCGTGCGCCGCGCGGTCGCAAGCGGAGCCTCGAGTTCGTGCTCGCCGAAGCCGAATTTCGAATCGCCGTCGCCCGTCCGGACGGCGGCGTGGGTCTGCGCGGCGACCCCGGGATTGAGCCGCAAG
>JBOHTX010000071.1:0-8822 GCA_050733855.1 Vulcanimicrobiaceae bacterium | reverse complement strand
GGGCAGGGGAGCGACGGCGAACGCGGCGACGGCGACGACGCCGAGCGCCCAAGCGACGCGGGAGAGGGCTCCGGAGGTCAGCACCGGGCCCGCCGTTCGCGCCCGCGACGCCGGCTTCATCCCGTCCTCATCCGCCGCGGTAGGAGAGCGGCGCCGCACATGCCAAGGCCGGGCCTCGATGAAGCGCGCGGGATTGACTCTCGTCGCGAGCCTCGCTGTAGCGATGCTCGCGGCCGGCTGCGGAGGAGGCGGGGGAGGCGGCGGCGGGACTCCGTTCGCGGTCAACTCGCGGCCGTTGAGTTCCGGAAACTTTGGATATGCCGGGACGACGACCGAATCGTTCGTCTACAGCGGCGCCTCGCCGAGCCCGTCATCGACCTCGAGCGCGCAGGTCACGCAAGACCTCACCGTCACCGGCGCCGCAAGCTTCAACGGCGTGAGCGGACTGAGCGAGTACGCAACCGACGAGACCGACACGACGTCGCTGCAAACGACGACGGCGACGACCGACACGTTTTACGCGAGCGCCGGCTCGAACCCGACCAAGTTTCTGACGTACGGATATCGCTCAAACGACAGTCTCGGCAGCACGATCACGGTCGCACTCGCGGGAGTCGGCAGCGGTAACGGGCTCGTCGACGAGCTGCCGGAAGCCGGCGGCCAGAACTGGACGAATAGCGGCGCCGAAACGATTACCGAGGACGAACCCGGCAATCTGGCTGCAACGCGAACGTATGCGGCCGACGGCACCTACACCGATAGCGCGACCTATTTCAGCGGCGTCGCGAGCGGCATCGCGACGGAGATTATCGAGAACGCGGACGGCTCAGGCTCGTACGTCTTCCCGGGAAGTCCGCCGGCCGCGATCACCATCTCGGCCCCGAGCGGCGGCAACATCACGATCTCGGGCTCCGTGATCGGCACGACGCCGATCACGATTCCGGCCTGGTATACATCGCCTCTGCTCTATAGTGAAAGCGACGTCAACCACGGTCAAACCACGATTCCAAGCGCCTGCAACGCCGGCAGCGGGATCGGCACGCAGGCCAACGATCTCGAGCAAAAATACGTGCGACTCGATACCGTGCTCGGTTACGTCGAAACCTACGACGCGAAGAACTACGTCGTCCCGAACGACGGCGTCGCTTGCGTCGTGCTCACCGACACGACGGTCGCCTATTACGACTTCACCGGCCAGAGCACGCAAGCGCTCGGCATCACGTTCTCGGGGACGCCGGTCGAAACGACCACGATCGCCACCACGCTCGGCCTGACCTCCGCGACGAATGCGGCGAGCGGGCCCGCTCCCGGCGCCGGTGCGAGCGCGCAGGCGCGCAGTGCCGGCGCGAAGGCGCTCGCGATCGCCAATGCTCGCGCGGCCTTCGGCGCGCTCGTCGAGCGCAACCGCTTCGAGCGCGAGCGTAAGGCGCTTGCCGCCATCCACGAACGCCTGCTCCAGATGTCTTCCGAACGGAGTCTCATCCGATGAACCGCATAGTGCGCAGCGCACTCGTTCTCTGCGCGGCGACGCTGGCCGCGTGCAGCGGCGGCGGGCACGCGAGTCCACCGAGCGTTCCTGCGCCGGGCGCCGGCGCACCGACAGTGCCGGGCTCTTCGAACAGTGCGATTCCGTACGGCCAGAATCTGCTGCAGGGTGCGACCCTGATGGGAGCGGCGAACGTGACGAGCGTCGGGCTCGACGTGTGGACCGCCGACGGCAATCCGCAGGGTCTCATCAGCTACGCGCGGATGGCGAGCGATCCGAGTTCGCCGCTCTTTCGTCACTGGCTGACGCCGGCCGAGATCGGCGCGCAGTACGGGACCTCGCAAAGCGAGTACCAAAATGAGATCGCGTACTTCACCTCGCGCGGGATCGCGGTCCAAAGCTTCCCGCAGCGCCAGATGTTGCGGATCCTCGGTCCGGGAACCAACGTCGAGAACGCGCTGGGAATTCATTTCGGCGTCTTCCGCAAGGGAACGCAGACCTTCATCGCGCCCGAGAGCGCGCCGCAGATTCCTAGCGCGCTGCACGTCGCCGCGCTCGGCCGGGCCGTCACCTATCAGCTCGCGCGGCGCCAGTTCGTCCCGGTCCGCGCGAGCAGTTCACTCGTGACCGGTTACGCACCGCAGCAGATCGCAAACGCCTTCGATTATACGGGCGCGTATGCGGCCGGCTACACCGGTTCCGGGATCACGATCGGGATCATCGGGACCGGCCCGATCACGGACGGCGACCCGCGCTTCCCGGCCGCATCCGGCGACGTCGCGACGTTCCGGCAGGTCTTCGGGGTCGGCGGCTCCGGGACGGTGGTGCAGGACGTCGATCTCAGCAACGTCTCGCCGGGGAATCCAGCGGTGCCGGGATTCCAATACTCGCAGGGACTTGCGACGCCGCCGCCGGTCACCGCGGCGAACTCGACGGGCTGCACGGCGCAGGGGTACCCGACCAACCCGATCACCGACTACACGACCTGCAATCCCGAGGATGTCGAAGCGCAACTCGACACCGAACAAACTTCGGCGCTCGCCCCTAACGCGACGATCAACTTCTACATCGCCTACAATCCCACCGAGTGCTTCGTCTCGGGCGGCCCCTACCCGGCCGGCAAGCCGTGCCTGCACGCCGGCGTCAACGGCGTCCCGGCGACGCCGCAGCAGGCGCTCGGCATCTCCCTCTCCGACGACGAGATCCAGCAAGCGATCGCCGACGACAAATCCGACGTGCTGTCCCTCAGTTTCGGCGGCGCCGAGCCGGCCTCGACGCCCGGCTACTTCGATGCGAGCGGCAACGGCTTCGGCCCAGCCGAGTTCGCCGCTCTGGTGGCCGAGGGGACCGCGGTCTTCGTTTCTTCGGGCGATAACGGGGCTCAGGGCTGCGGCACGAGCGCCGAGTGTGTGATCTACCCCGCGAGTGACCCGAGCGTGGTCGCGGTCGGCGGCGTCAACAGCCCGCTCAACGCCGCGGGTCAGCTGGTCGGCCCGCTGACCGGCTGGGGCGCGCAGACGCAAGCAGCCCAGCCCTCGCCGAGCGGCTCGGGCGGCGGCTGTTCGCAGTTCTTCGCGCTGACGGCCTTCCAGGCCGCGACGACCGGAATCCCGTGCAGCAAGCGCGCGCTCCCGGACGTCTCGCTCGACGCCGACACTTTGACCGGCGTCTCCGTGATCTCGAATTCGGCTCCCGGCCTCGGCGGACCGAACCTCAACGCGGTCGGCGGCACAAGCGTCGCGGCGCCCGAAGCGGCCGCGATGTGGGCGCTCGTGCTCCAGGCCTGCAAGGCGAGCAGCACTTGCACGGCGAGCGGCCACGGTGCGAACCCCTACCGGCTGGGGAATCCGAACGCGTACTACTACCCGATCTACCGCAACGCCCAGACCTACGCCTCGACCTTTTACGACGTGCAGTTCGGCAGCAACAACCTGCCGGGCGATGCCGGCTTTACCTCGGGTGTCGGCTACGATCTGGTGACCGGGATCGGGGTTCCGTACGCCCTGCATCTCGTCCAGAACGTCCTGCCGCTCGCCGCCGGCGGCTCGCACTAGGACCGGTACGCGGCCGCCCACGCACCGGCGCTTGCGCGCCCTGGTATACTGTTCGAGCCGTGAAAGAGAAGATTCACCCCACCTGGTTTCCCGAGGCCAAGGTCCACTGCGCCTGCGGGAACGCCTTTACCAGCGGCTCGACGATGAAGGATATCCACGTCGAGATCTGCTCGGCGTGCCATCCGCTGTTCACGGGACAGCAGAAGTTTGTCGATACCGCCGGGCGCGTCGACAAGTTCAACCAGCGCGTCGCCGCCGCCGAGAAGAAGCGGGCCGAGGCGGCCGAACGCAAGCGAGTGAAGGCGGAGGCCGCCGCCTCCGAGGCCTAGTGACCTCGCGAGCTTGCCCGCGATGAACCTCGCCCGGCTCGAGGCGGTCGCGCGCCGCTTCGACGAACTCGATGCCGAACTCGCGAACCTCGGGGGCACGTTCGACCGCGAGCGCTTCGTCGCGCTCGGACGCGAGCGCGCGACGCTCGAGCCGACGGTCGCCGCCTATCGCGCCTACCGCCGGTTGCTCGACGAGAGCGCCGCCAACGACCGGTTGCTGGCGGACCGCAGCGACCCCGAATTGCGCGAGCTTGCGGAAGAAGAAGCCGAGGCGCTGCATGCGCAGCGCGAGGCGCTCGAGGCCGAACTCGCCGAACTGATGGCGCCACGCGACCCGAACGACGGCAAGAACGTCTTCGTCGAGATTCGCGCGGGTGCAGGCGGCGACGAGGCCAGCCTGTTCGCGGCGGACCTCGCGCGCATGTATGCGCGCTACGCCGAGGCGCTCGGGATGACGAGCGCGATCCTTTCCCAAAGCGAGAGCGAAGCCGGCGGCTACAAAGAGATCGTACTCGCGATCAAGCGCGGCGAACCGTACCGCCACTTCAAGTACGAGAGCGGCGTGCACCGCGTGCAGCGTGTCCCCGCGACCGAGGCGCAGGGCCGCGTCCACACCAGCACGGCGACGGTCGCCGTGCTGCCGGAGGTCGAAGAGGTCGAGGTCGCGATCGATCCCAAAGACCTCGCGATCGATACCTTCAAAGCGTCGGGCGCCGGCGGTCAGCACGTCAACAAGACCGAGTCCGCGATCCGGATCACCCACCTTCCGAGCGGCGCGATCGTGAGCTGCAGCGAGGAGCGCTCGCAGTTGCAGAACCGCGAGCGCGCGATGGCGATGCTGCGCAGCATCCTGTTCGAGCGCAAGAAGCGCGAAGCGGAGGAGGCCGTCGGCTCGTTGCGCCGCAGCCAAGTCGGGACCGGCGACCGCAGCGAAAAGATTCGTACCTACAATTTTCCGCAGGACCGCATCACGGACCACCGCCTGGGCGAAAACTTCGGAAACCTGCGCGCGATCCTCGACGGCGACCTCGGCCGGCTCGTCGCGCGCCTCGAAGCCGAAGAGCGCGCGCGCCTGCTCGCAGGCGATCCCTCGGCGGCATGAGCGCGCGAGCACCATCGGCGTGGCCGCTCTCGCCGAATCGCACCACCATCGGCGCGACGCTCGGAGCGGCTCGGCGGCGGCTCCGAGCGGTTTCGGCGAGCCCCCAGCGCGAGGCTGAGCTGCTGCTCGCTGCGGTCCTCACTTGCGACCGCGCGATGCTCGTCGCACACCCCGAGCGGAAACTTGCGGCGGGCGACGCGACGCGCTTCGAGCGTCTCGTAACACGGCGAGCGCACGGCGAGCCGGTTGCGTACCTGGTCGGCGAGGCCGGGTTCTACGGGCGTACCTTCGCCGTGACGCCGGACGTCCTGATCCCGCGCCCCGAGACCGAACTCGTCATCGAAGCTGCGCTCGCCGATCTGCGCTCGCGTGCGCGCGCCGGCCGCGTGCGCCGTTCGCCCAAGCGCGTGCTGCGCGTTTGCGACGTGGGGACCGGAAGCGGCGCAATCGCGATCACGCTCGCGCTCGAAGTCCCCGATGCGGAGGTCTGGGCGACCGATCTTTCGGCGGCGGCGCTTGCGCTGGCGCGCCGCAACGCGAAGCACCTTGGCGCGTCCGTGCGCTTTCGCCGCGGCGATCTGCTGGCGCCGTTGCGTACCCGCGGCCCGTTCGATTGCATCGTCGCCAACCTGCCGTACGTGCCGAGCGATGCGATTCCGCAGAAACCCGATCCGGTCGGCTTCGAGCCGGTGCTCGCGGTCGACGGCGGCCCCGACGGCCTCGCGCTCTACCGCCGATTGCTCGCGCAACTGCCCGAGGTCGCTGCCCCGGGGGCGAGCGGCTTCCTCGAAGCCGCCCCGCCGACGCTCGCCGCCCTCGCCGAACTTGTCGCAGGCGCGCTGCCGACCGCACACCTAGAGATCGGCGAAGACTACGCGCAGCTCGAGCGGTACCTCTCGCTCGCGCTGCCGTGAGGCTCGGTTACGTTACCCGACGATTTCCTTCACGATCTCGGCTGCCGCGTCCGCAACCGAAGACGGCACGGCCCCCGCTTTTCGCGCACGCCGCGCGCGCCAGTCGAACGACTTGAGCTGATGTACCATGACGGCGCCGCTCGCACCGCAGCCGCTCGGCAGCCGAATCTCGAAAGCGTGGCCACGCGGCTTGCCGGTCACCGGTGCCACGAACGCCAGCCCGAACGCTCCGTTGAATGACGCGGGCGACAGCACGAGCGCCGGCCGGCGTTTCATCTGTTCGTGACCGTCTTGCGGGTCGAAATCGAGAATGATGACGTCGCCTCGCTCGGGCACGCTCACTCGGCCGATTCCGCGCCGGCCGCACGACCGGCGCGGATTTCGGCTTCGGGTTCGCGGATGGTGGCCAGTCGTGCCGCCAGTCGATTGCCAGGCGCGCGTTCGACGACCAGTCCGTTTTTGACGCGACGCAGCCTGACGCGGTCGCCTTCGCGCAGTTCCAGATCGCGTGCCAGGGCGGCAGGCACGCGAACCGTGAGGCTATTCCCGTAGCGCGCGATTTTCGTTTCCAGCATGTGTATCCGGAAATATACACGCGCAGGGCAGGGCTCGTCAAGTTTTCGAGTCCCATCATCGGGGTTCTGCCGCACGACCTCTCGTGATGTTTATCCTCGATACCAACATCGTGTGCGAGCTGCGCAACGTACGTTCGGGGAAAGCCGACGCGCGCGTCGCGCGTTGGGCCGACGCCGTTGAGGCGAACACCTCCTGGTTCGAGCCGACCTGGGTTGCGCTCTTGGAGCCCTGGGCCAGGCCCCGCGCGGGCACGCCGTAACCCGAAGATGGCGGGACCCCGGCGCGGCGTGCAGAATGTCGTCCTTCCATCGTGGCGAAATACGTGTTCTTCACCGGTGGGGTCGTGAGTTCGCTCGGCAAGGGGATCACGGCCGCGTCGCTCGGGCGGTTGCTCAAGAGCCGGGGCCTCTCGGTCTCGATCCAAAAGCTCGACCCCTACATCAACGTCGACGCCGGCACGATGAACCCGTATCAGCACGGCGAGGTCTTCGTCACCGACGACGGCGCCGAGACCGATCTCGATCTCGGCCATTACGAACGCTTCATCGACGAAGCGCTCGGGCGCGATAACAACGTCACGACCGGCCAAATCTACGCCTCGGTGATCGAGAAGGAACGGCGCGGCGATTACCTGGGCGCGACGGTCCAGGTGATCCCGCACATCACGAGCGAGATCAAAGCGCGGATCACGCGGGTTGCCGAGCGCAGCGGTGCCGACGTCTGCATCGTCGAGGTCGGCGGGACGGTCGGCGACATCGAGTCGCTCCCGTTCCTCGAGGCGATTCGTCAGATTCGCTACGACGTCGGCACCGAGCACGTCGCCTTCGTGCATCTCACGCTGATGCCGCACCTCGGTGCCGCGGGCGAACTCAAGACCAAACCGACCCAGCACTCGGTCCGCGAGTTGCGCGCGATCGGGATCGCGCCCGACGCGATCGTGGTGCGCACCGAATCCGAAGAGCCGATTCCGGTCGAACTCAAAGAAAAGATCGGGCTGTTCTGCGATGTCCCGGCTTCGCACGTCGTGCAGAACGGCAACGCGCCGACCATCTACAAAGTCCCGCTCAACCTCGAGCGCGAGGGGCTGGCGGAAGTTCTGGTCGCGCGGCTCGGACTCGACCCACGTCCGCCGCAGCTCGAGCAGTGGTCGGGGATCGTCGAGCGGATCATGCATCCCACTCGCCGCGTGCGGATCGCGATCGTCGGCAAGTACGTCGAACTCAAAGATGCCTACATTTCGATCAACGAGGCCCTCTACCACGCCGGCATCCATCACGATGCGCGGGTCGAGATCGTGCGGGTCGATTCCGAGGACGTCGAAGAGACCGGGACCGCGCTCCTGCGCGACGTCGAAGGGATCCTGGTCGCCCCGGGCTTCGGCTCGCGCGGCGTCAAGGGCAAGTTGCGCGCCATCGGGTTTGCACGCGAGCGCAAGGTGCCGTTCCTCGGGATTTGCTTTGGGATGCAGCTGGCCTGCGTCGAGTTCGCGCGCAACGTTTGCGGATTGCACGATGCGATGACGACCGAAGTCGACGAAGCGACCCCGGAACCCGTGATCGATTTCTTGCCCGAGCAGCGCAACGTGCAAGCGATGGGCGGAACGATGCGCCTCGGTTCCTACGAGTGCCGGCTCGAACCCGAGACGCTCGCGGCGCGCGCCTACGGGACGCTCGACATCCGCGAACGCCACCGCCACCGCTACGAGTTCAACAACCGTTTCAAAGCTCTCTTCGAAGAACACGGGATGGTCTTTTCGGGGCACCATAGCGTCGGACGGACCGCGCTGGTCGAGACGATCGAGTTGCCGCCCGAAGCGCATCCGTGGTTCGTCGGGACGCAGGCGCACCCGGAGTTCGCCTCGCGTCCGACCCGCAGTGCCCCGCTCTACCGCGATTTCGTCGGCGCGGCGCTCGCGCGCGAACGCGCGGGCGAAGGCGGCAACGCGGAGGCGTTCGCGCGCCCGGCCACGACCCGCTGAAGCCGGAGGAGATCACCCTCGTCGTCCTGGCGCGCAACGAAGGGTCGCGGCTCGCGGCGACGCTCGCCGGCGTGCCGCCGCAGATTCGGCGGCTGGTCGTCGATGCCGAGTCGACGGACCGCACGGTCGCCGTTGCACGCGCCGCCGGCGCGGAGGTGATCGTGCGTCCGTGGCCCGGCTTCGTCGCCGCGCGGCGCGAGGCGCTTGCCTTCGTGCAAACGCCGTGGACCCTGATGCTCGACGCCGACGAGCGCCTTGACTCGGCGCTCGCCGCAGCGATCCTTGCGGCCGACGGAGCGAGCGCGGGCTATCGGATGCGACGGACGACCTTCTTTTGCGGCCGCGCGATCGTCGGCTGCGGCTGGGGTGAGGAACGGCCGCTG
>JBOHTX010000070.1:0-8890 GCA_050733855.1 Vulcanimicrobiaceae bacterium | reverse complement strand
GCGCGCGCCCCCCTTCGAGCGCTCGTTCGGCCTCGCGCAGCTCGCCTTGCAGGCGAGCGACCCGCTCGCCCAATTCGGCCGGCTTGGCCGAGAGCGATTCCGCAAGCGCCGCGACCAACGACTGCTGCTCGAGCGCAAAATCCTCGGCGGCCCTCGAGACGAGCCCCTCGATGCGGCGAATTCCGCTGCCGATCGAAGATTCCGAAAGCAGCACGAAGAGCCCGATCTCGCCGCTCGAGTGCGCGTGCGTTCCGCCGCAAAACTCGAGCGACGGACCGAAACCGACCACCCGGATCCGTTCGCCGTAGTGCTCCCCGGCCATCGCGATCGCGCCGCTTGCGGCGGCCTCCTGCGGCGACATGACGCGCAACTCCTGGTGGTAATCGGCGCGGATCAGCGCGTTGACGCGCGCGCTCACGTCGCGCTTCATCTCGGGCCCCAGCGCACCGCGCGGCGAGCGGAAATCGAAGCGCATCCGCTCGTTGCCGACCCACGAACCGGCCTGCACGACCTCGTCGCCGAGGACGTCACGCAGCGCCCGCTGCAAGAGATGGACGCTCGTGTGATGGCGGCGGATCTCCTGACGCCACAGCGGATCGACGGCGGTGCGGACCGTCTCGCCGGCGGCGAACGCGCCCGCGTTCACCACGCCCCGGTGGGCGATCGCCTCGCCCAGATACTGCGTGTCCTCGACCTCGAAGCGCGCACCGTGCAGCCCCAAAATCGTACCGCGGTCGCCGATCTGCCCGCCGCGCTCGGCGTAAAACGACGTGCGATCGAGCACGAGCTGCGCCGCGGTGCCGCGCTCGATCCGATCGACGGGTTCGTCCTCGACCAAGATCGCGCGCACGGTGCCCTCGCTCTCGAGCCCGTCGTAGCCAGTGAACTCCGAGAGGACCGGCGGCAAGTCGCTGACCGCGACGACCGCCCGCTTCCGCCGCGCATCCGAACGCGCGCGCTCGCGCTGTACCTCCATCGCACGCTCGAAGCCGTCGCGGTCGACCGCGAGCCCCGCTTCGGCTGCGACCTCGCGGGTCAGCTCGAAGGGGAAGCCGTGGGTGTCGTGCAGTTCGAAGGCGTCGTCGCCGGAAAGCGGCGTAGCGCCCGCGAGCGCCTGCGCGATCAGGCTCGCAAGCAGCTCGCTGCCGCGTGCGAGCGTGCGCTCGAAACTCGCCTCCTCGCGCCCGAGGACCGTCCCGACGCGCGCCACCGCGCCTTCGAGTTCGGGATAGCCGGAGACGAGCGAGCGCGCGACCGCAGGCACGAGCGCCGTCAAGAAGCCGCTTGGATATCCGAGCAACTTGCCGGAGCGGATCGCCCGCCGCGCGAGGTAGCGCAGCACGTAGCCGCGATCGGTATTCGATGGGAAGACGCCGTCGGCGACCAGGAACGTCACGGCGCGCGCGTGGTCGGCGACGATCAGCCGCCGCACGCGTTGCTCCGCCGGCGCGAGCGAACCGCTTGCGACCGGCGGCTGCGCCGCGATCAGGTCCTCGAAGAGATCGGTCTCGTACAGCGAGGATTTGCCGTTTGCCACCGCGAGCAAGCGCTCGAAGCCGGCACCCGTATCGATGTTGAGCCGTCCGAGCGGCGCAAGCGTACCGTCGGCCGCGCGGTTGTACTGCTGGAAGACGAGGTTCCAGATTTCTACGAAGCGCGCGCCGAGATTCGGGCCGCGGTCGTCCGGGCCACTCGCATGTTCCGCGCCGGTATCGAAGAAGATCTCGCTCGACGGCCCACAGGGCCCGGTCGGCCCCATCGTCCAGAAATTGTCCTCGTCGAAGCGCGTGATGCGCTCGGGCTCGAGGCCGATCTCGCGTTCCCAGAGCTGCTGCGCTTCATCGTCCGAGCGGTGCACCGTTACCCAGAGCCGGGCCCGATCGAGCGCGAGGGTGCGCGTGAGGTACTCCCAGGCCCAGACGATCGCTTCGCGCTTGCCGTAATCGCCGAAGCTGAAGTTGCCGAGCATCTCCAGGAAGGTCCCATGGCGGCCGGTCCGCCCGACGTACTCGATATCGCTCTTGGCGCCGGCGACGCGCAGGCAGCGCTGAACGCTCACGACCCGGGGCGCCGGCGGCGGCACCTCGCCGAGAA
Source organism: Vulcanimicrobiaceae bacterium (assembly GCA_050733855.1). Taxonomy (GTDB): domain Bacteria; phylum Vulcanimicrobiota; class Vulcanimicrobiia; order Vulcanimicrobiales; family Vulcanimicrobiaceae; genus JBOHTX01. The sequence continues at coordinate 6,796 of JBOHTX010000070.1, read as the reverse complement.
ACGCGGGCACGAACGGCTCCATCCCCGCGATCGTGAAGAGCGTCGTCGACCAGCGCGCCGGAATGAGGCTCGCCGAGGGGACCGGCCGGTGCCCCTTGGCCGCGAAGAAGTCAACGAACGAGCGGCGCAGGTCCGAACTAGAGATCGTCATCGGAAGGGATTCTTTCGGGCGCCGTGCCTCGGCGCCCGCCCGAGTGCGAAGCTCCTAGACCGCGCGCGGGGGGTCGCGGCGCAACGCCTTCCCGCGATCGATGCGGGCTTCTTCGGCGAAGGCGCCCGCGAAGATGACGACGGCCACGATCACCGCGAACACGCCGAGGACGAGCCCAAGCACTTGCACTGACACGCCTTCTAGTATACTCGAGCCTGCAAGGCCGGCTACGGAAAGAGTCGGTCGCCAAGCCGTGAGGCCGGTCACGGTCGCCTGCATCGCTGCGGCCTTCCGGTCAAAAACCTAACCGAACGTGCGCGCTCCCCGGCGACCGGCGCCACCCGTGTGGCCGATACCTCGCTTAGGATGAACGGAACGATGGATGGGATCGAGGAGCTCTGCAGCACCTGCGACCGGCTCGTTCGCTTCGGCGAAGACGACCGCGCCGCGCTTGCGACCTGGGGCCCCGAGCTTGCCCACGGCCAGCAGGCGTTTGAGGCCACGCTGCTCGCCTGGTTGCGTACGCTCCCCGAGATGGTCGATTTCTGGGCAAGCTTGAACGAGACGCGTCGCGAGTGGTTCGTCACCTTGCGCGAACGGCGCTTCGGCGAGTTGGTCACGGTCCTACCGTCGCACGCCCAAGCCGCGCGGATTGCAAAACTCGGCGAGATCTATTACCGGCTCGGCGTGCCGCGGGTCTGGATCCTCGGCTTGTACGCGCTGTTCGCCGACACGCTGCACGCGAACGCCGGGCAACTCGTGCCGCCCGCGCAGCGCTCCGCCCTGCACTCCGCGCTCGATAAACGCTTGCGGCTCGACGAAGCTTGGATGGTCGGCGGCTACGAGGCGGCCAGCGGCGCAGCCTTGCAACGGCTCGACCACCTCAGCCGCCACGATCCGCTCACCGGACTGCTCAACCGCCGCGGGCTCGATGAACGCCTGAATGAAGCCCTCGCCCGCGCCCGCCGGGACGGCCGTTCCGTGGCGGTCGGCATCGTCGATTTCGACGGCTTCAAGGCGCTCAACGACCGGCACGGCCATGCGGCGGGTGACGAACTCTTGGTGAGCTTTGCCGAACGCCTGCGCGGCTTGGCGCGAACGAGCGACGCCTTCGCACGCGTGGGCGGCGACGAGTTCGCCTTCGTGCTCGAATCAAGCGATGCCGAGCACGATTGGCGCAACCCGCTCGAGCGCATGCTCGGCGCCGTCGAAGCCCCGTATCTGCTGCACGGCGCGATCCCTTGGCGTTGCAGCGCGAGCGCCGGGATCACGCTCTTCCCCTCCGACGACTCCGACGCGCAGAAGCTGCTTCGCCATGCCGACCAGGCCTTGTACGAAGCGAAGCTGGCGCGCGACGGAGCCGCTCGCTGGCGCGCTTACGACCCCGACGTCGCCCGCGCACGCCGCGACCGGCTGCGCCGCAATGCCGCGCTCGCGAACGCGCACTAGCGTTCCGCCAAGAAGGCGCGCAGTTTTTCCAGCGCCTTCTGCTGCAGGCGCGAAACGTGCATCTGCGAGACGTTGAGCCGGCGCGCGATCTCCGTCTGCGAGACCGCTTCGTAGAAACGCAAGAACAGGATCACCCGCTCGCGCCGCGTGAGCACCTCGAAGGCCCGCTCGAGGTTGGCGCGGTCTTCGAGGTTGGCAAGCGAGGGATCGAGCGCCCCGATATACTCGGCCAGCGTCTGCGTGTTCTTGTCGCCTTCGCTCGAGACTTCGGTATCGAGCGAAAGCAAGTTGTAGGCGCCGCCCAGCTCCTGCGCTTCGAGCACGTCGTCCTCGCTGACCTCGAGCCGCTCGGCGAGTTCGCGCACCGTCGGCGAGCGACCGAACTCGATCGTGAGCTTTTCGATGGCGCGATTCACGGCCAGGTTGAGTTCCTGCAGACGCCGCGGAACTTTGACGGCCCAGCCCTTATCGCGGAAGTAGCGCTTGATCTCGCCGACGATGGTCGGGGTCGCGTAGGTCGTGAACTCGACGCCGCGCGCGATATCGAAGCGGTCGATCGCCTTGATCAGCCCGACCGTCCCCACCTGAATCAGATCGTCGAGCGCTTCCCCGCGATTCGCGAACTTGACGGCCAGGTAGCGCGCCAAGTTGAGATGAGCCACCACGAGTTCGTCGCGCAGCACGTCGGCCGCGTCGGGAGACGCTTCCCGTAAGGCCGCCAGCTGCACGAAGGCTTCGCGGGTGCGCGCCCGATCCCAACGTTCCTCCGCGAGCTGGGTCGAGGGCTCCATCGGAAATCGGGCTACGACCCGACGCGTTTGGTCATCACCAATTCGGAGCCGTAGGCCGGATCGACGCGGTAGTCGAGATGATCCATCAGCGCCTGAATCAGAAACACGCCGAGCCCTTCGGCCGGAACGGCGGAATCGGGTCGCTCGAGCGATTCCGGGCGGCCCCGGTAACGATGGTCCCGCACGTGGACGCGCAGTTGGCTGGTCGAAGCTTCGCAGGTGATGTCGATCGCCTCGCTCGCCTCGGCTTGCTGGATGCAGATGGTGCAGGCTTCCGCAATCGCAAGCTTGAGGTCCTCGATCTCTTCGACCGAGAACGGTAAGCGATTGGCGATCGCCGCGACGGCCAGGCGCGCGACCGCGACCCATTCGGGTTTGATCGGGATTTGGAGTTCGACGGTCCCCAGCAGCTCGGCCGTCGACTCGGGCGCATTCATGTGAGCCCCTTCTTTGCACTGGCCTCATCTTCGTAGATGCCGAAGATCTTCACCAGCCCGGTGATGTCGAAGATCTTCTTGATCTGCGGGTTGGTGCAGACCAAATTCACCGAACCGCCGTGCTCGCGCACCCGTTTGAGCCCGCCGATCAGGACCCCGAGCCCGGTCGAATCGATGTAGCGCACCTTCTCGAGATTGATGACCAAATGATAGTGGCCTTGGTCGATCAATTCGGTGATGGCGTCTTTGACTTTGGGCGAGGTGTAGACGTCGATCTCGCCGCCCAATTCGACGACGTACGCCTCGCCGTCCGATTCCCGCACGTGCACCTTGATATCCACGATCTCTCCTACTGACGCTAGTGTCCGTTTTCCAGGGGGCGATCGGCGAGCGCGCGCAGGCGATCCCGTCCGATGGTCGGTGAGGTCGGCCCGAGCAACATCGCGAGGGTCGCTCCGAGCAGCGCCCCGACGAAGAGTCCGCTCACCGGGCCGAGGGTACGCATAGCGGCTATGCGGCGTTCGCCGGGCCGCCCGGTTTGGACTTGCGGAGCGCGGCCGAGAGTCCCGAAAGGGTCGAGCCGATCAGGTCGGCCGTTTTGGTCGCTCCGCCGGCGACATCCTCGAGCCTGCCGACGGCGGCCCCCAGTCGCGCAATCGTGGAATCGGCGGTATCGGCGATCCCGCCGACGTGCGTCAAGGTCGTCGCGATCGGGGCGGAAAGGTTCCCTAGCTGCTTGTCGACCTCGTCGAGCGTTTGACCGAGGCGACCGAGCAAACCGGCGGCGCGGACGCACACAATGAAGACGCCGAGCCCGAAAATCAGCGCGCCCAGCCCGACCCCAAGGTACAGGGGATTCGTCCAGGTGGTCGAGTCGATCAAGCCGATACCTCCGGATGCCGCAGCGGCAGGCTATCGTTTCCCCGGCCGAGGTCGGCCTCGCCTGCACGCTGGGCCTCGACCGCCGCGCGCACGAGGCCCGCGAGCCGCGGCGCATCTTCCCCGGTCAGCCGCCCGAACGAGAAGCGCACCGTCCCGCGCGCGAGCGCCGGCGGCAGGCCGAGCGCGGCGAGCACGTGGCTCGGCTCGGCGACCCCGGAGGCGCAGGCGCTGCCGGCCGAGGCCGCGACCCCGGCAAGATCGAGCGCGACCAGCAGTTCACTCGCATCGCAGCCGCGGAAGGCGACGCTCGAAATGTGCGCGACCCGCGCTGCCTCGCCGCCCACGATACACGCGCCCGGGACCGTGGCGAGCAGTTCCGCTTCGAACTGCGCGCGGATGCGCTCGAGACGCGCGGCTTCTTCGTGCCGTTCGGCCTCGGCAAGTTCGAGCGCGCGCGCAAAGGCCACGATCCCCGCGACGTTTTCGGTCCCGGCGCGGCGCCCGCGCTCCTGGCCACCGCCGACGACCAGCGGTTCGAGCGCGACGCCGTTGCGCACCGCGAGCAGACCGACGCCCTTGGGGCCGTAGCACTTATGGGCCGCAAGCGCCAGCAAATCGGCGCCGAGCAGAGGCACGTCGAGCGGCAATCGCCCGGCGGCCTGCACCGCATCGCAGTGCACGAGCACGCCGCGCGCGTGCGCCAGCGTTGCGATCTCGGCGAGCGGCCCGACCGTGCCGATCTCGTTGTTCGCGAGCATCGCGCTGACGAGCACCGTCTCGGGGCGCAGCGCCGCGGCGAGTTCGGCGAGATCGAGCCGCCCCTGTGCGTCGACCCCGAGCAGCGTGACCGCGACGCCTTCGCTCGCGAGCAACGCGAGCGCGTGCAGGACCGCATGGTGTTCGCTCGCGACGCTGACGACGTGCGCGGCGCCCGTCTGCCTGCGGCGCGCGCGAACGGCGCCCACGAGCGCCAGCACGTCGGCTTCGGAGCCGCCCGCCGTGAACACGATCTCGTCCGGCCGCACGCCGAGCAGCGCCGCGATCCGTTCGCGCGCGTCGTCGAGCGCTGCGCGTGCACGCCGTCCCTCCGCGTGCAGCGAACTTGGATTGAAGCCGCCCGCTTCGAGCCACGGCACCATCGCCGCGACCGCTTCCGCCCGCATCGGCGTCGTCGCCGCATGGTCCGCATAGATGCGTTGTTCTCTCATGGATGCGTCCGGCGGCGGGCGTCGATCCAGGCGCGCAGACGTGCTTCTTCGCCTTGCAAGCCCGGTTCGAAGTAGGCGTGGCCGGCGATCGATTCCGGCCGGTAGCGTTCGAGCGGGTCGGGCGGCGGCAGTTCGCCCGCGGCGTTGCGTACGGCAGCGTCGTCGTGCGCGTAGCGATAGCCGGCGCCGTAGCCGAGGCCGCGCATGAGCCCGGTCGGTGCATTGCGCAGCGCGAGCGGGACCGCATCGGCGCGGGTCCGTTCGAGATCGGCGAAGGCGGCGCTATAGGCCCGGCCGACGCTGTTCGATTTCGGCGCCGTCGCCAGATACAGCGTCGCGTGCGCGAGCGGATAGAAGCCTTCCGGCATCCCGACGAAGTGGACCGCCTGCTGGGCTGCGACCGCAACCAGGAGCGCCCGCGAATCGGCGAGCCCGATGTCTTCGCTTGCCGCGATCACCAAGCGGCGCGCAACGAACATCGAATCTTCGCCGCCATCGAGCATCCGCGCGAGCCAGAAGAGCGCGCCGTCGGGATCGCTCCCGCGGATCGATTTGATGAAGGCGCTGATCGTATCGTAGTGCGCTTCTCCCGATTTGTCGTAGGCGAGCCGGCGCTGTGCCGCCTCGCCGATCAGGGCGCGGTCGATCGTCCGCTCGCCCGCCGCAAGCGCGCTGGTCGCTGCGAATTCGAGCACGCCGAGCGCGATCCGAGCATCGCCACCGGCGAGTTGCACGAGCGCAGCGCGCGCATCGCCGTCGAGGCTGAGCTCGAGCGCACCAAGGCCGCGCTCGCGGTCGGCGAGCGCGCTCTGTACGATCGTCGCAAGCTCGTCATCCGAGAGCGGCTCGAGGACGAAGACGCGCGTGCGCGAGAGCAGTGCCGAGTTCACTTCGAACGACGGGTTTTCGGTGGTTGCGCCGATGAGGGTCAGCGTGCCGTTCTCGACGTGCGGAAGAATCGCGTCCTGCTGCCCGCGGTTGAAGCGGTGAATTTCATCGACGAAGAGGATGGTCGCGCGCCCGGCGGCACGCGCCCGGCGCGCGTTCGCGACCGCGGTCCGCAGATCGGCGACGCCGGCGCTGGTTGCCGAGAGGGCGATGAAGAGCGCGCCGCTGCTGCCTGCGATCAGTTCCCCGAGCGTCGTCTTGCCGGAACCGGGCGGCCCCCAAAAGATCATCGAGGGAACGGCGCCCGTCTCGATCGCGCGTCGCAGCGGCCGGCCGGGACCGACCAGTTGCGCTTGTCCGACGAACTCGTCGAGCGAGCGCGGCCGCATCCGCGCGGCCAGCGGCGCCGAGGCCGCGAGCTCGCGTGCGGACTCGGCCGGCGCGAAGAGCCCCAAGTCCGGCGCGTCGGGCGCTTCGTTCATCGGTGCCGCCGCACTTTGGGCGTCGGCGTCGGGCGCGGCGGGCCGGGCGTCGGGGTGGCGACCGGGGCCGTGATCGTGACGTTGCTTTGCGCTTGGAGATCGCCCGTCAAGGTGTTGTAATCGACGAGCCCGGCGTCCAGCGTCCTTTCGCCGTCGCGGATCTGGACGTTGCCTTGCATGTGGAGCTGATGGGCTTTGTCGTTGAGCGTTCCTTGATCGGCGGTCGCTTCGCGGCCACCTTCCTGAACGAAGTGCACGTTGCCGTAGGCGCTGTAGATTTGCCGCGGGCCGTCGACGTCGAGCTTATCGCAGTAGAGCGTCGAGGGCCGCTCGCTCAAGTTCTGCTCGTTCGAAGTCCCGTGGAGCGGGGCGGTCTGGTGAACCACCACGTGGCCGACGGCTTCGAAGGTGCGCTGCTTCGAGTTGCCGGTCGCGCGGTCGCCCGTGATCGTCGTTCCGGATCGTTCGGCGGTAAAGCGATCCTTGATCGTGAACGCTCCGCTGTTCA
>JBOHTX010000069.1:0-9090 GCA_050733855.1 Vulcanimicrobiaceae bacterium | reverse complement strand
TCGTGAGCGGGCGCGCGAGTTACGAACTCGTGCAGAAGGCGCTCGCCGGCGGGATCCCGATCGTCTGCTCGATCTCGGCACCGAGCAGCCTCGCCATCGAGACGGCGCGCACCTTCGGGCTGACGCTCGTCGGCTTCGTGAACGGCACGAGTGCCAACGTGTACGCGGGCGAGGAACGCGTCGGCGTCCCGGCGACGGCGTCATCTCCTCCACGGAGGACGGCCGGGACCGGACGCTAACCCTCGGGAATGCTCCGCGTCGAGCGGCTCGATCCCGCCATCTTCAACCTCCCCGTCGAGAAGATGCGTGCCGGCTATTATTCCGACACGTATTTCAATCGCACGCGCGAGATCCTCGCGCGCGACGGCGCGCATCCGCGCGTCCGCATGCAAGTCTTCCAGCGGGCGCCCGCGGTGCTGTGCGGGATCGACGAGGCGCTCGCGATCTTGCGCTTGTGCAGCGGTCGCGCGCGCGCGGACGGCCATTGGTCGGAGGGCTGGCCGGAACTTGCGGTCCGCGCGCTGCACGACGGCGACGAGATTGCGCCCTTCGAGACGGTGCTGACGATCGAGGGCGATTACGAGCTCTTCGCGCACCTCGAAACCCCTTACCTCGGCGTGCTGTCGCGCCGCACGCGAATCGCGACCAATGCGCGCGAAATCGTTTCGGCGGCGAACGGAAAAGAGGTTCTTTTCTTTCCGGCGCGCTACGATCACCATCAGATGCAAACCGGCGACGGCTACGCCGCCTACATCTCGGGTGCGCTCGGGGTTTCGACCGATGCCAACGCCGAATGGTGGGGCTCGCGCGGGATGGGGACGGTCCCCCACGCGCTGATCGCCGCTTACGGGGGCGACTCGGTGCTCGCGACCGAAAAATTCGCGCAGTACATTTCGCCCGACGTACGCGTGATCGCGCTCGTCGATTTCGAGAACGACAGCGTCGCGACCAGCCTCGCGGTCGCCCGCGCGCTCGGCAGCCGTCTGTGGGGCGTGCGTCTGGATACCGCGCAGACGCTCGTCGATCGCTCGCTCTGGCCGATGATGGGGACCTTCCCCCCGACCGGCGTTTGCCCGGGACTGGTGTGGAACGTGCGGCGCGCGCTCGACGGCGAAGGTTTCCAGCGCGTCAAGATCGTCGTCAGCGGCGGCTTCGATGCAACCAAGATCCGTGCATTTGAAGAGCGCGACGTGCCGGCCGACGCGTACGCCGTCGGCAGTGCCTTCTTCGATGGGACCGGCCGCTTCGATTTCACCGCGGATATCGTCGCGCTCGAACGCGGCGGCCGCTTCGTCGAATGTCACAAAGTCGGGCGGCCCGAGCGGCCCAACGCCCGCTTGAGTTTCGTTCCCTGAGCGCGCTCGCGGTCGTCCGAGCAGGCTTTCGACGGCGCGACCGCACGATCGTCGCGCCCTTCGACCTGCGGCTCGCTGCGGGCGAATCCGCCGCCCTCGCCGGACCCGATCCCTACGCGGCCTCGGTGCTGGCGCGCATGTGTGCGGCGATCGTCAAGCCGACGAGTGGGACGATCTACGTCGGCGACTTCGACGCGCGCTTGCAACCGGTCCATGCGAAGCGGCTGGTCGGCTTCGTCGATCGCGCCGGATTCCGCGGCGACCGTCACGATTTCGCGACCTGCGTCGAGTTTCGCCGGCTGGCCTGGGGGCTGCCGCGCGAGCACGCAGCGGAGCGCATCGCAGGTTTGCGCGAAGCCTTCGGCGAGGATCGCTATGCGCTGGCGCTTGCGTTGGCGCTCCTGCCGCAGGTCGCGTTGCTCGTCCTCGACCAGCCGCCGCCGGCGCTCGTCGCCCGCGCACGCCGCGCGGCGCCGCAGGTCGCGTGCCTCGAGACCCGCGTGGCGTCCGCCCCGCTCGAACTTCCGGCGCATGCCGTGGAAATCGGCCTGCGATGAACGAGCTGGGAGCGACCGGCGTGCTCGTGCGCCGGCGGGTTGCACGGCGCTGGCTCGGGGCCCTCTGTTTAGCGGCGCTCGTGGGTGCGCTGGCGCGCAGCCCGCTGGTCGCCGCCGCGATCCCGCTCTGCGCGCTCGCTTTCGCGCTTGCCGAACCGGCCGATGCCGTCGAACTCTTCGCGTTGCCGCTGTACGGACGAGCGCTGGCGCGCGTGCTCGTGGTTCCGCCGATCACCCTGGCTGCGGCGGTTGCCGGCGGGCTCGCGCTCGGAGCGCTCGCGGTCGGCGAACGACCGTATCCTTCGCTCGCGCTCGGGCTGGTCGCCGCCATCGCGATCGCCCCGATCGGGCGTTCGGCAACCTTGCGCCGCGGACGCGCGCAAGCGCTCTATCTGGCGCTTGCAATCGCGGGCGCACTGGCGATCCTGGTCGTCGCGAGCGCGGGCAGCGCCGGAACGCTCGGCGCACTGGCTCTCTCTGCCGCGATCGGTTACGCGGGCCTGCGCGCGTTCGCCGAAACGCTCGCGCGCTTCGATCCGCTGCCCGAACGCTGAGCCGGCGCGTGCAAAGAACGAAAGGCTAGACCGGCTGACCGGCGGCGAGTGCGAGCCGCTCGATCACCGCGCGGTTGAAGAGCACCATGTCGGCGACGCCGCGGGTCGTGACCCAGTTCCCGTCTTGCACGGTCGGCTGATCGCGGTATAGGCCGCCCGCATTGCGAATGTCGTCGGCGATCGAGGGCGAGCCCGTCATCGTGCGGCCACGCGCGAGTTGCGCCGAGATCACGATTTGCACGCCGTGTCCGATCGAAAACATCGGCTTCTTGGCGGCGTCGAATTCGCGTACGAAACGCTGCACTTCGCGCTCGGTGCGGATACGGTCGGGCGAGGCGCCTCCGGGCAGTAAGAGCGCATCGAAATCTTCGGCCGTGCAGTCGGCGACCAACTCCTCGGCTTTGAGCGGCTGGCCGTCGTCGAGGCCACGCTTGCTGCGAATGCGTTGCAACGCGCGTTCGTCGACGCCGACGATCGTGACGACCGCGCCCGATTCCTCGAGCGCGCGCCGTGGTTCGCCGAGTTCCGCCTCCTCGAAGCCGTCGCCGACGAGTGCGGCGATCCGTTTTCCGTCGATTCCCGAATGCATAGCGGCCCCTCGTTCCGGACCTCGCCGCGTGGTTCCCGCCTTCGGCCGTATCGCTGCCGCTCGGAGGCGGCCGGACGGATCCCCGCCGGGGACGCCCGCACCGGCGCATCCCTGCGCCGGTGCTACTCCACCACTTGCGGGCTCCCGCCATCCTGAAGGCCGCACGAGGGCGTGCGGTTCGTCGCCCCGCTCCTCATAGCTCCGCCGGCAAGCTGGAGGCCCCGTCGGAGATCCGTCCGGCCGCCTCCGAGCTACGGAATGTGTGCTGGGCGAAAGTGTGTAAGCTGGTCGTTTCTTGCGGCGAGCGCTGCCGAACGCGTGCAGGGGTAGCGCAGGCTTCGATGCGCTCGCATGGTGAGATGCTATCTCACGTTCGATGACGTGTATCCAGTGCCGACAGCTTTTCGCGCGAGCGGGCTGCGAAACGCCGTCGTTCGGGATGCGGCGTTTAGTGTTTCTCGAAGGGTTCGATGGGGCTGGTCAGCGCTTGCCGCAGGCGGGCGGCGGTCGTGCTTTGCACGCAGCTCGCTAGCGGCGGGGCCGGAGTGGCCGCCGTGTCTTGGGCGTAGTAGAGCGACGCGAGTGCCGCGTAGCCGGCGTCGTTGGGGTGGAAGCCGTCGGTGAAAAAATTTGAGGCGAGGTACGAGGTAGGATTGCAAAGCAGGTCGACGACCGGGAGGTTGTAGGGCGCGCCCGCGACCAGGTTGATGACGTTCTGGTCGATGCCGACGGAGACCGCTGCCAGTGCAGCTTGCGCGGCGACGCTTTGCTTTTGGCCGATCGGAATCAGCGCGAAGTTGGGCAGGTTGGCGACGATGATCTTTGCAGCGGGTGCTTGGGCGCGGATCCCGAGCAACAGTTGCTTGAAGTCGTTGCCGAAGTTTGCGATCCAGGTTCCGATGAAGGCCTCCTGCGAGGCCGTCGTCGTCCCGCCGGCGCCACAGCCTAAGGCATTGACGATCGCGTTGGTATCGTTGCCGCCGGCGAACACGGTCACCAGGGTCGCGTTTGCGCCGACGCTCGGAAGTTCATCGGTAATGAAGTCGCCCGGGATCGCGTCGTTGCCGGTCCGCGGCAGGCAGGGCGCCGCCGAGCCTGCGGTATCGTACATGTTTCCGAGCGCCAAGATGTCGGGGCCGAGGACCGCTCCCGAGATCCCAAGGTCGTCGAGCGTCACGCGAGCACCGGCTTTGGCGAGCAAGCCTGCCAGGACGGGGACGTAGCCGGTTCCGCCGGGACAGGTCGGATTCGCCACGGTCGGCGGGTTCGCGCAGGGGACGGAGGCGCCGTAACCGACCGCGTCGCTCGCGCCGATAGCGGTGTACGCGACGGCCGGTCCGCCCGTCACCGGCGGCACGTGGACGCTCGAGCCGCTGCAGCCGCTTGCGGCACAGGCAATGAGGGCGGCGCCGAAACGAGCGCGCAGCGAGAAGGGGTTCACAGCGTTCCTCCGGTGTTCTGGACGGCCGTGCGCAAGAGGTACGTCAGTTCGACCTCGAGTTTCCCGAGGTCGTCGAGCAGTCCGTCGTCCATCACGGCTTTCAAGGTCGGGTTTCTCACCAGCATGTCGCGTTCCGGCACGGTGTGACGCGGGTTGATCTCGCGCATGTAGATGCGCGCGTCTTTGCGCGTTTGCCCTTCGGGAAGGAAGTACAGCGGATCGAGCCCCGCTGCGTAGATGTCGAGCGAGAGGAGCGCACCTCCTTGCAAAAACTCGACGGCCCGCAAGCGCAGGGCCCGCGCAAGCCTCGCCAGCACCGCAACCGCGACGCGCCGCTCGCCCGCGAGCAGGCCGCGGCAGAGGTCGAGGTCGAGAGCGGCGGCTTCGGCAAGCGCCCGCTCGTCGAGCGCGCGCTCGCGCGCGAGCGTGCGCAGCGCAGCGCCGAATGCCGGGCCGCCCGCGGTGCCGGAACGCCCGTCCCAAGCCGCTACGCCGCTTGCTTCCACGATTGCTCTCCCGCGCGATAGGAATCGCGGTGCGTCGAAGAGGACCCCTTTCTTCCATGGCGGACCGTTTGCCCGCGCCCGGCAGAACCGAGGCCCGCAAGGCGCGCCACCTGGACATCTGCCTCGAAGAAGATATCGGCTCGCATCTCTCTGCCGGTTTCGCCGCGATCCGGCTGCGTCACGAGGCGCTCCCCGAATGCAGCCTCGACGACGTTTCAACGGCCGTGACGTTCTTGGGGAAGCCGCTCGCCGCGCCTCTGTTGATCTCGTCGATGACCGGCGGTACGGCGCGCGCAAAAGAGATCAACCGCAACCTGGCGCTGGCGGCGCAGGAAGCCGGCGTGGCACTCGCGCTCGGGAGCCAGCGGGCCGCGCTCGAAGACCGGCGCTTGCTCGATACCTACCGCGTGCGCGAGGTCGCGCCGCACGTCGTGCTCTTCGCGAATCTGGGCGCGGTGCAATTCAACTACGGGATCACGCTCGACGATGCGCGGCGCGCCGTCGACGAAATCGCCGCCGACGGCTTGGCGCTCCACTTCAATCCGCTGCAAGAATCGCTGCAGCCGCACGGCGACACGAATTTTCGCGGACTGCTCGCGCAGGTCGCAGCGCTGGTCCGCGCCTTCGAGCGCGACGGCATTCCGGTGATCGCGAAGGGCGTCGGTTCGGGGATCGCGGTTCGCACGGCGGCGCGCCTGCTCGATGCGGGCGTGGCGGCGATCGACGTCGCCGGCGCCGGCGGAACCTCGTGGGCCCGCATCGAGGGCCGCCGCTCGGGCGACCCGCTGCGCGAAGAGTTGGCTGAGGCGTTTGCCGACTGGGGACTGAGCACGGCCGAAGCGACGCGCGCGCTACGGCACGCTTTCCCGAACGCGACGATCGTCGCCAGCGGCGGAATCGCAAACGGCGTCGAGCTTGCAAAAGCGCTCGCGATCGGCGCAAACCTGGGCGGCGTCGGGCGACCGCTGCTCGAACCTGCCACCCGCTCTCACGAAGCGGTCGCCGAACGGCTGCAGCTCTATCTCCAGGGCTTTCGGATCGCACTGTTCGCGAGCGGCGCGCGCCGTCCGAGCGAGCTTCCCGCGGCGCTCTACGACGGCTCGCAAGCGCTCGAGATTGCCGAAACTCAACTGACCCGCCTCTCCCGATAGCCCATGCTTCGTGCCTACCGAGACTGGCTCGTCGCCGAACTGGCGCTGCTCGCCAATGCCAGCCACCACGCCTACGCCTTCGGCCAAGCGAACATGGCCAAACGGGCGCTCGAACGACTCGATGCCGAAATCGCCGGGCGCGTCGTGCTCTCGCTCGAGCGCGAGCAGGCGCGCGCGGCGCTGGCAGCGCTCCCGGCGGACGAGGCACTTGGGCCGCTGCGGACCGCGCTCGCCGCGGCGCTCGGCGATCCCGTTTGACGGCACTCTGGCCGCTTGCTATGATCCGGCGGTCGCCGTCCCGGAGGCAAGGCGCCCCTGGCGACGAGCGAGCCGCCTCATGCGAGGAGCCCAAGCGATGCCGCTGACCAAAGAACAGAAGGCCGAGGCCGCCGCGAAATTCGGCCGCGGGCCGACGGACACCGGTTCTGCCGACGTCCAAATCGCGGTGCTGACCGCCTCGATCAATCAATTGACCGAGCACTTGAAGGTCCACAAGAAGGACCACCACTCGCGCCGGGGCCTGCTGCTGCAGGTCGGGCGGCGCCGCCGCTTGCTCGGATACCTGCAGCGCAACGATCTCGAGCGCTACCGCAAGCTGATCGCCGACCTCGGCCTGCGCCGCTAGCCTCCGCGAGCGTTCGCGAAGCCGCTTCGTTCGGGCGCGCGAGGTTCGCGCGTCTCGTCGCGCTTTCGCGCGCCTGCGGAGGCCGCCCGCGGGCCGTCGCCGAAGCCCGGCGAGCTAACAGAACGAATCGCAACGAAAGAGAGCAAGCAATTTCCGTGCCAGCATCCGTCTCGCTCGAGCTCGGCGGGCGTACGCTCGTCATCGAGACCGGCGAACTCGCCAAACAAGCGGGCGGCAGCGCCCTCGTCCGCTACGGCGACCGCAACGTCGTCCTCGCCGCCGTCACCGCCTCCGACCGACCGCGTGAAGGGGCCGATTTCTTTCCGCTGACCTGCGACTTCGAAGAGAAGATGTACGCGGCCGGCAAGATTCCCGGCGGCTACATCAAGCGCGAAGGACGCCCCTCCGAGCACGCCGTGCTCAGCGCGCGTCAGATCGATCGCCCGATCCGCCCGCTCTTCCCCGACGGACTTCGCAACGATATCCAGATCATCACGACCGTCCTCTCGATCGATCCCGAACTCGATGCGGACGTGCTGGCGGTCTGTGCGGCCGGCGCCGCGCTGGCCGTCTCGGACATCCCGTTCGAGAAAACCGTCGCGGCCGTCCGCGTCGGGCGAGATGCGGACCGCCGCACGTACCTCTGCAATCCGACGCTCCCCGAATACGAGAGCGGCGGCTTGGATATCGTCGTGGCCGGGACGGCCGACGGCGTGATGATGGTCGAAGGTGGCGGAGCGGAAATCTCCGAGGACGATTTCCTGGGCGCGGTCGCTTTCGCGCACGAGCAGATCAAACGGATCGTTGCGGAGATCGACAAGCTCGCCAAGGAAGCCGGCGTCCCCAAGCGGGGGTTTCCGCTGCGGCTGCCCGACGCGGCGCTCGCGGCGTGGGTGCGCAAGACCTTCAAGAAGGACGTCGCCAAAGCGATGCGGATCGTCGAGAAGGGCGCCCGCAACGACGCCTTCGCGAAGCTCACGCGCGAGGCCGCGATCGAACGCTGCAGCGACGCCAAACTCAAAGCGCTGCTCGAAGACCCCTCCAACAAAGACTTCGAGAAAGTCCTCAAGGCGATGGAAGAGGACGAGCTGCGGGTGATGGTCGTCGAAGACAAGGTCCGCCCCGACGGCCGCAAACCCGACGAGATTCGCGCGATCTGGTGCAAGGTCCACTACGTGCCGGGCGTGCACGGTTCCGGAATCTTCACGCGCGGTCAGACGCAGGTCTTCACGGCCGCGACGCTCGGCTCGATCAGCGACGAGCAGCGCCTGGACGGGATCATGGCGATCCCCAACAAGCGCTACATGCACTACTACAACTTTCCGCCCTACTCGACCGGCGAGACCAAGCCGATGCGGGCGCCGGGCCGGCGCGAGATCGGACACGGCCATCTTGCCGAGCGCGCGCTCGTACCGCTGCTCCCGTCCGAGGAAGAGTTCCCTTACACGCTGCGCCTGATCAGCGAAGTGCTCGAATCCAACGGGTCGTCCTCGATGGCCTCGGTCTGCGGTTCGACCCTCGCGCTCATGGATGCCGGCGTGCCGCTCAAGAAGCACGTCGCCGGCGTCGCGATGGGCCTCGTGCTGCACGGCGACCGTCACGCCATTCTCACCGACATTCAGGGCCTCGAGGACGCGCTCGGCGAGATGGATTTCAAAGTCGCCGGCACGGTCGACGGGATCACCGCGATTCAGATGGATATCAAGGTGCAAGGGATCACGCTCGAGATCATGCGCGAAGCGATGGTCGAAGCCAAGAAGTCGCGTCTGTTCATCATCGAGAAGCTCAAAGAAACGATCCCAGCACCGAACAGCGAACTTTCGCCCTACGCGCCGCGCATGCTGGTGCTCAACATCAACCCCGACAAGATCAAGGACGTGATCGGCCCCGGCGGCAAGATCATCAACAAGATCATCGCCGAGACGGGCGTCAAGATCGATATCGAAAACGACGGCCGCGTGTTCATTGCCTCGCCCGACGGCGAAGGCGCCGAGAAGGCGCGCAAGATGGTCGAGGCGCTCACCAAAGACGTGGTGGTCGGCGAGAGCTACCTAGGCACCGTCACGCGGCTGATGAACTTCGGCGCCTTTGTGGCGGTGCTACCCGGCAAGGAAGGGCTCGTCCACATCAGTCAACTGGCACCGCAGCGCGTCGAGCGCGTCGAGGACGTGGTGAAGATCGGCGATCAGATCATGGTCAAGGTCGTCGAGATCGATAGCCAAGGCCGGATCAACCTCTCGCGCAAGGCCGTCCTCGGCGGCGCTGCCGGCGACGCGCCGCTTCCCGCGCCGCGTCCCAACGGCGAGCCGCCC
>JBOHTX010000068.1:0-9193 GCA_050733855.1 Vulcanimicrobiaceae bacterium | reverse complement strand
TTGCGCCCGACGTGCTGGCAGCACTCGAACGGGCCGCCTCGGCCTTTGGAAACGCCTACGATGGGCTCGGCATCGAGGCGCTCAAGCGCGACGTACGTGCCTTGCTGGGCGGAGCGGGGAACCTCGAGGACCTACGCGGGCGCCTCGACTCCGCGGATCCGTTCCACTTCGCGCGGCCCGTTGGCGGCGCGGGCTCCGCCGCCCGCGCAACCACCGCGCGCCCGTCGGCGGTCCCCGTCTCAGGCGAGGCGCGGGAGTCTTTCGGCCCGGTCGTCGCGAAGGAGTCGGCGTGAGCGCACAATTTTCCAAGGACCTGACCGTCGAAGCGGCGTTTCGCGTGCATGCCGGCGCCCGGCGCGTGTTTGCGAAGTTTCACCTGGGCGGCTGCTCGCACTGCTCGATCAGCGAGACCGAGACGATCGAACAGGTCAGCGAGGGCTACGGCATCCCGCTGCCGATGTTGATGGAGGAACTCGAGAAGCTCTTCACCCACGGGACGCTCGGGGTCGGCGACCGCGTTCGCCTGCCCGACGAGATTCGCGCCAAAATACCGCAACTCGCAAACGTCCCCGAGCAAGGCGAAGTCAAGAGCGTTGAGGCCGGAGCTTATACGGTCGAATTCGGTGAGGTCCGGCTGCAGGGGCTCGCCGAAGATTTCATTCGGGTCGAGACGGCGGCCGCGCCGAGCTGAGTTCACCCCGCGGCCAACGGTCCGGCCAGCCCATCGTCAGATCGGCTTGCGGTCGACGAAGGTCTCGTCGGTCCCGTGCCAGTGGGCAACCGCCGGTTCGCCGGCTTTCCAGCACAAGAACGACGGCACCCCGCCTCGCAGGGCCGGGAAATCGAGGAGGCCGAGGTCAAGGTCCTTCACGATGCAGCCGTGCGATTCGATCCGTTCGACCAAGCGCACGATCTCGGCCTTGAGTTCGCCGGCGCGTCGCGTGCTTCGCCGCTCCGCCTCGGAGGCCGGCGACGCACCGGCGCGGCGCAGGGCCGGGTCGCGCTCGAGGACCAGAATCGCGAGCGCCGTTCGCCGGCTCCACAACTCGTGGATCAGCGTTTCGAGGGCGGGGATGAGAGCATTGACCCTTTCCGGCGAGAACATCTTCATAGCACTTGCGAGCATTCTGGGCCGAGTGGCGGCCCGGGGGCGAACGGGGGGCACGCCGCCCCGTTTTCCGACGAGGAGCGAAGCGACGAGGGGCCGCCGAGTGGCGGCCCGGGGGCGAACGGGGGGCACGCCGCCCCGTTTTCGAACATGAGCGTTCGTCAGTTCGTGGTGGTCGCCGGGCTTTCCGGTGCGGGCAAGAGCCAGGCGATGAAGTCGTTCGAGGACCTCGGCTTCTACTGCGCCGATAACCTCCCGCCGGCGTTGGCGCTCGACTTCGTCGCGTTGAGCGAGCGCGCGCAACACGAGCGGCTGGCGGTTGCGCTCGACGTGCGCACGTGCGGGTCGTTCGGCGACCCGGCGACTGCGCTCGATGCACTCGCGGCCCGCGAGCCGCAACTCGAACTGCTCTTTCTCGAAGCGGCCGACGAAGTGCTCGTGCGCCGTTACAGCGAGACCCGGCGGCGCCATCCGTACGAGGGGCCCGGCGGTCTTGCCGAAGCGATCGCTCGCGAACGCACGGCGCTCGGGCCACTGCGCGCCCGCGCGACCCGTATGTGGGATACCTCGCTGCTGACCCATGCGGCGCTCAAGGCGCGGATTGCACAGACCTACCTTGCGCCGGAGGAACGACGGCTTGCCGTCGCGCTCGTCTCGTTCGGATTCAAGTACGGCATCCCGCTCGATGCGGACCTGCTCTTCGACGTGCGCTTCCTTCCGAATCCGAACTACGTCCCCGAACTGCGCGATCGGACCGGGAGCGAAGAGCCGGTCGGGGCCTTTCTCGCCGCGGCCCCGCAAACGGGCGCGCTGCTTGCACATCTGGAGGGATTGCTCGACTTCCTCGTCCCCGAGTACGCCGCCGAAGGAAAATCGCGCTTGACGGTTGCGATCGGATGCACCGGCGGCCGGCACCGGTCCGTCTACATCGTCGAGCGGCTCAGCGAGCACTTGCGTGCGCGCGACGACGTCGCCGTCGCCGCGCTGCACCGCGAGCTCGACGCGGCATGAAGCGCGGCTTCGAGCGCTACGCGCGCTGGTTTTATCCCGGCCTCGGGGTCAAACGCTGGCTGCTGGTCGCGGTGATCGGCGCGGTCTTGCTCTTCAATGGGTTGCAGCGTTACCTCACGGCCGAAGGCGCCGATATCCCGATCAACCAGTACGTCGACGAGATCATGCTGCAGCTGCACGTTCCGCTCGGATCGCTCGCCTATGCCTTTGCGGTCCTCGGGCTGGTGCTGGTCGGGATCGGAATCCGCCAGTGGACTCGCTCGATCGTGGCCGCGGTCGCGCCGGCGAGCAGCGTGCGAATCGTCGACCGGCTGCTCGACCGGCGCCTGCGCGCCGGCTATCGGATCGTCGCAATCGGCGGCGGTACCGGGCTTTCAACGCTCTTACGCGGGCTCAAACGATCGACCAGCAACCTCACGGCGGTCGTGACCGTCAGCGACGACGGCGGCAGCTCCGGACGGCTGCAAAAGGAACTTGGCATCTTGCCGCCCGGCGACGTGCGCAACTGCCTGGTCGCGCTCGCCGACGACGAAGCGCTCGTCACCGCCCTCTTCGGCCATCGCTTCAGCGAAGGCGAGGGCTTGAGCGGCCACGCCTTCGGGAACTTGTTCATCGCGGCGATGACCGCCATCACCGGCAATTTCGATCGCGCGATTCAGGAGTCGAGCCGCGTCCTCAATATCAAGGGGCGCGTGTTACCGTCGACGCTCGTCGCGGTGCGCTTGCGTGCGACCTTGCGCGACGGCAGCGCGGTTTGCGGCGAGACCAACATCTCGCGTTCGCACGCGCCGATCGCGGCGCTCGCGCTCGAACCGGCGAACGCCCAGCCGCTGCCCGAGACGCTCGAAGCGATCCGTAATGCCGATGCGATCGTGCTCGGCCCCGGGAGCCTCTACACCTCGATCCTGCCTAACTTTCTCGTCGACGGGATCGCGCGGGCCGTCGCCGAGTCGAGTGCCGTCAAAATCTACGTCTGCAACGTGATGACGCAGCCCGGAGAGACGGACGCGTTTACGGCGGCCGCGCACGTCGAGGCGTTGCTGGCGCTGAGCGGCGAGCCGGTCTGCGATCTCGTGATCGTCAACGAGCAACCGCCGCAGCGGCTGCTCGAAACCTATCGCGAAGGCGGGCAAGTCCCGGTCCTGCCCGATCGCTCCGCGCTCGAAGCCCTGGGCGTGCGCGTGATCGGCGCCAACGTGATCAGCGAAACGGAGACCGTTCGCCACGACGCGACGCGACTGGCGGAGGTCGTGCTGCGTCTCATCGACGAGGAAGTCGCGCGCCGTTCGACCTTCGTGCGCATGCATGCGCCGCCCCCAAGCGCACCTGCGCCGGCCGCCACGAAGGGCGCTTAGGGCGATACGAGCGCCGGGCCGTCGGCGCACAGCAAGCGCGCGGTCCGCTCGGCGGCACGTGCGAGCAGGCCGAAAGCGCTTTGCTGCGCGAGTGCTTCTTCGTATGGCCGGTCGAGGATCGGGATTGCGACCACGCCCAGGGCGGCGAGCGCCGCCTCCGCCTCGGGTTCGATCGAGCCGGCGAACGCGACCGTGCGGACGCCGGCGCGGCGTGCGAGTTGCGCGACCCCGGCGACCGTTTTCCCCGCCAACGTTTGGGCGTCGATTTTCCCTTCACCGGTAAAGCACCAGTCGGCGCCCGCGAGCTCGCTCTCGAGGTCGCGCAGGTCCGCGACCAGCAGCGCACCGGGAGCGAGGTCGGCGCCGAGAAAGGCCGCGAGGCCGAAGCCAAGCCCGCCTGCGGCTCCGGCACCTGGGAGTTCGCGTAGGTCGCGGCCGAGCGTACGCGCGGCGACCTCCGCGAAATGCGCGAGCGCGTCCTCGAGTTGCTCGACTTCCGCGGCGCCTGCGCCCTTCTGCGGCGCGAATTGCCGAGCGGCGCCGCGCGGCCCGAGCAGCGGCAGGTCGACGTCGACCGCCGCGCGTATCCGCACCTCCCGCAGCCGCGAGTCGAGCGCATCCAGGTCGATCTGCGCAAGCTCGCGCAGTGCGCCGCCGCCGGGCGGGAGCTGCGCGCCGTTCCGATCCAAGAAGCGCGCGCCGAGGGCCGCCAGCAGACCGCTGCCGCCGTCCGTTGTGGCACTCCCGCCGAGGCCGACGACGAGGTCGCGCGCACCGCGGTCGAGCGCCGCGCGCAGCAGTTCGCCGGTCCCGGCGCTCGAAGCGAGCAGCGGTCGGCGTTCGTGCTCCCGGACCAATTCGAGTCCGGAGGCTGCAGCCGCTTCGATCACGGCGCGCGGGCCCTCGCGCGCAAAGGCCGCTTCGACCGGCTCACCGAGCGGCCCAAGAACTCGGGCAGCGATCCGCTCCCAGCCGGCCTCGAGGAAGGCATCGACGGTCCCCTCGCCGCCGTCGGCCATCGGCGCGACCCGCACGACGATCCGCGGAACGGCGCGGCGCACGCCGAGCGCGAGCGCCGCAGCCGCCTGCGCCGCGCTCAGACTCCCTTTGAATTTATCCGGGGCGATCGTTGCGACCGGAGCGCGTCGCTCAGACGTGCGTGAGCGCAATCGAAAAGTTGAGTTGCTGACCGGCGTTCACGAAGGGACCCGAGGTGCTGTCGACGGTTCGATAGTTCGGTGCGACGGCGCTGTAATCGATCTGCGAACCGAAGGGCACGTCGGTGACCTTGTACATCCCATCGGCGCCGGTCGGTGCGGAGGCGAGCCCGTCGATCGTCACGACGGCGCCCGCGATCGGGGCACTGGTCTGCGCATCGTAGACCAAGCCCGAGACGACGGCGTAGTTCGCGGCCGGCGGAACGACCGGTCCGCAACCGCCGAGCAGCGCCGCCGCGCAGGCCAGGGCGAAACCGAACCCAAGGGACCTCATCGCTGCGCTCTTTCGCGGGCGCGGGCGCCGACCTCTCGCGTGCCGGCGGAGGCCGTGCCCCCGGTCGGTCGCGAACCCGTGCCGGATGGAGATCGCGGGCAAGTCCGGGTACGTCGAGAACGCGCTCGATGCGGTCGGTAAGACGCCCCTGGTTCGCTTGCACCGCGTGGTCGCCGATGCGCGCTGCCTCGTGCTCGCCAAGGTGGAGTACTTCAACCCCGGCGGCAGCGTCAAGGATCGCCCGGCGGTCGCGATGATCCGCGATGCCGAAGCCGGCGGATTGCTCGGTTCGGGTTCGACGATCGTGGAAGCGACCAGCGGAAACACGGGCGTCGGGCTCGCGATGGCCGCCGCGATTCGCGGCTATCGCTGCATCTTGGTGATGCCCGATAAGATGTCGAAGGAAAAGATCGATCTGTTGCGCGCGTACGGCGCCGAGGTCGTGGTGACGCCGACGAACGTGCCGCCCGATTCGCCGGAGTCGTATTACGGCGTCGCCGAGCGGCTGGTCGCCGAGATCCCGGGCGCCTTCATGCCGAACCAGTGGCACAATCACGCCAACCCCGAAGCGCACTACCGTACGACCGGTCCCGAGATTTGGGAGCAGACCGACGGTGCGATCACGCATTTCGTGTGCGGGATCGGAACCGGCGGCACCATCTCGGGGAGTGCCCGCTACCTCAAGGAACGCAATCCGCAGATCCGGGTCGTGGGCGCCGATCCCGAGGGCTCGATCTACTCGGGCGATACGCCGAAGTCGTACGCGGTCGAGGGGATCGGGATGTCGTACCTCCCCGAAACCGTCGATCTCAAAGTGATCGACGAGATCACGCGCGTCTCCGACCGCGAGTCGTTCTTGATGGCGCGCCGGATCGCACGCGAGGAAGGGTTGCTGGTGGGCGGCTCGTCGGGGACCGCTGCCGTCGCCGCCGTCGACCTCGCCGGACGGCTGCCGCCCAACGCGGTGCTGGTCGTCGTCTTTCCGGATTCGGGCCGCGGCTACATGTCGAAGATCTTCAACGACGACTGGATGATCGCCAAAGGCTACCTGGCCGAAGGCCGCCGGCGTGCGACCGTCGGCGACGTGCTGCGCGCCAAGTCGCCGCTGCCGCCGATGATCACGGTCACCGAAGACGACGTGGTGCGCGATGCGCTGGATCTCTTGCGCCGCTACGAGATCTCGCAACTGCCGGTCGTCCGCGACGAGGCGATCGTCGGCAGCGTCAACGACGTCGCCGTCATGCAAGCGGTCTTCGACCGGGCCGATCTGCTCCACAAACCGGTCCGCGAAGTGATGGGACGGCCGTTCCCGCAGCTCGCCGGCGAGGCCGAGATCGATCGCGCCTACAAGCTGCTCACCCTCGCGAACGCCGCAATCGTGGTCGTCGAAGCCGAACGGCCGGTCGGCGTGCTGACGCGCCAGGACGTGATCGCCTTCCTCTCTGGCGGCGCGTAGATTGCGCTTCGCGACCCGCGCGATCCACGCCGGCCAAGGGGCCGATCCCACGACCGGCGCGACGATCGTACCGATCTACGCCACCTCCACCTATACGCAGCTTGGCGTCGGCGAGCACCGCGGGTACGATTACAGCCGCAGCGTCAACCCGACCCGCAGCGCGCTCGAAGCGCAGCTGGCTGCGCTCGAAGGCGCGCGCTTCTGCAGCGCCTTTGCGAGCGGTGTGGCGGCCACCGCGGCGGTGCTCGGCCTCTGCTCGGCGGGCGATCATGTGCTGGTCGGCGAGGATCTGTACGGCGGAACGTACCGCCTCTTCTCGTGCGTCTTCGCGCGCTACGGCCTGGACTTCAGCTACGTCGATCTCGCCGACCTCGACGCGGCCAGGGCGGCGCTCCGCCCGGCGACCCGCCTGGTCTGGGCCGAAACGCCGACCAACCCGCTCTTACGCTTGGTCGACATCGCGTCGCTCGCCGAACTGCGCGCAGCCGGGCGCGTCCTCGCGGTCGACAACACCTTCGCTTCGCCGTACCTGCAATCGCCGCTCGAACTCGGCGCCGACGTCGTCGTCCACTCGACCACGAAATATATCGGCGGCCACAGCGATGCGGTCGGCGGGGCGGCGATGACGAACGATGCCTCGCTCGCCGAGACGATCCGCTTCGTGCAGAATTCGGTCGGCGGCGTCCCCGGGCCGTTCGATGCCTACCTCGTGCTGCGCGGCGCCAAGACGCTGGCGGTTCGCATGCGCGAACACTGCCGCAATGCCGAACGGATCGCCGAGTTCCTTGCCGGGCATGCGGAGATTGAGGCGGTTAACTACCCTGGCCTCACGTCGCATCCGCAGCACGCCCTAGCCGCGCGCCAGATGCGCGGCTTCGGTGGGATGCTCTCGTTCGTCGCACGCGGCGGTGAAGCGCGCGCACGGGTGCTCGCGCGCTCGACCAAACTCTTCTCGCTCGCCGAGAGCCTCGGCGGCGTCGAGTCCCTGATCTCGCATCCCGCCTCGATGACGCACGGCTCGATTCCGGCGCCGGAACGCGAGCGCCGCGGCATCGGCGGCGGTCTGCTGCGCCTCTCCGTCGGCATCGAAGACATCGACGACCTGCTGGAAGATCTCGCGGGCGCGCTCGCGGAGAGCGCCGCGCTCGTACGCTGACGACACGAGGCGGTCGCTGCCTACCTAGGTATCATCTGATGCACTGCCGAGTGATGAACTCGGAGCCGGAATCCGAGTCAGGCCGCGCAGCGCAAACGGCATGGCCAGCCGATTCTCTTCGAGCGCCGCAACCACGTGGCGCTGGCCATTCCCAAGCACGGCACGGGTTTCCGTCCAGGTCGAGGCGATGTCGGTCGCGTTGACGGAACTGACGAACTCGCCATCGCCGCTACCGCCACAGTGCGCTACGGTGTCGACTTCGCACCAGCCGGCCTGCTGACATCCCAACGTTCAGACCGAATCGGAACCTGATGCTTGAGTAAGGTTCCGGGCTTGGCGCGCCCGTACATTCGACGACGCTGGGTGCTGCGATGCGGTCGCAGATAGCGGGTCCATCGTGCGGGCGCTCATCGCGCGCAGCAGCGATTCGGTCGCTTCATCGAGCGAGAGCAACGTACGCGCTCGCGGCAACCACAGCGGCAGCATCGTGCGTAAGCGTTGCGACCAGGGGTAGTCCATCGCCCGCCACAGCGCTACCAGCGCTGCGACGACCTCGGGGCCGCAGCGCGAGGGCCGACCTCGTCGCTTTGTTGGACGTCGGAGCCGCCCGCCCAGCAGTCCGATCGCGTACTTGCGGTTCATCCCCGTCACCGCAACGAACTCGTCCAGCAGCTGCCCACGCACCGCTCGCTCGGCTCGGCGATAGCGCCGCGCCATCTTGGCCGCATACTCGTGGATCGCTTGAGGTCCCATCGGGGCCCGTTCGCCGGCAGGCGCCCCCGTAAGGCGATTTTTGGGGCGACGATACCGTCCATGGTCAGATTTTAGATGGCGCGACTCGGCTAGTTGACGAACGGGGTTCGCTGAGATACATTTTCGCGAGTTCTGTTCGTATCGGAGGGACACGGGTCGTGCAGTCATACCCCGCTCGGTACATGCGCACCTTAGCAACCAGTGCATTTGTTTTGCTCGCAGCCGTTCTTTGTTCGTGTTCGGGGCCTGAAAATTTGCAGGCCCCGGCCGACCTCGCGTCGCAAAACACCGCGACGCTGCAAGCTAATTTTCTGGCTCTTGAGCGCAGCCAATTCGAGCAAACGTTTCCAAAAGGGTCTAGTGTTTACAGCTATGACCGGTATTTCGTTCTGGACGGCAACGAAATTCACGGATTCTCGATCGGATCCATATTTAATCGGGACCCCGACGGCTTACACGTAACAGACCCAGATACCGGCGTTAGCGTAACGTTTTCCGCTCGGGCCACGGTAACGCGCGAGGACAATGTTGGCGAAATTATCGTTCTTCCACATGAAGTTGCAGACGCCTCACTTCAGCGGGAGATGACAACAGGAGCAGCACGTTTTGTAAAAGTGTTGACTCTGTCTTTGACGCTTCCCTCCACGGCGGTGCTTCCCTCGACACCCGACATCGTGTGTCCCCCGAGTTCTGGGCTCTGTGGCAAACAGCCCCCCGGAACGTGGACGGGCGGCGGAGTTGGGACATCGTCTGGGGCCATAAATAAGATCTCGAATCTTTGCATTTTTAGTGGAAAGTCAGACGTTTACGTCGATTACACGGTTCCGACCGTGGTCGATAGAGGGCGTCCCGATCTCCGGGGG
>JBOHTX010000067.1:0-9193 GCA_050733855.1 Vulcanimicrobiaceae bacterium | reverse complement strand
GCCTTGCCGCGCCCGCCGTAGACGACGAGTTCGTCGGGACGTTCGGCGACCTCGGGATCGAGGTTGTTCATCAGCATCCGCAGCGCCGCTTCGGTCTGCCACGAGCGCGCGCTGCGTACGGAGCCACGCGGCGCCCGGATCGCAGGATGTGCCATCGTCGTCATCGTCAACTCCTCACGTACTTGATCTTCGGGTTGTGCGCCGTTCCGGCGACTTCGCAACCGCCGGCGACCACGAGTGCGGCGCGCTGCGCGCCGAGTTCGAGCGCGAGCGAACGCGGATCGTACGCGTCCCAGGCCACGAAGTCCGCAGCGGAGCCTGCGCGCAAGATGCCGGCCCGGTCGCCGAGCCCAAGCGCCCGCGCGGCTTCGCGGGTGCAGCCTGCGAGCGCTTCCTGCGGCGCGAGCCGATCGAGCACGCAGGCGAAGTTCATCGCGAGCGGCAGCGAGCAGAGCGGCGACGTTCCGGGGTTGCAGTCGCTCGCAATCGCCATCGGCACACCGGCGCTGCGCAGCAAGTCGACCGGCGGCGGCGCTTCGCGGAGCACGTAGGTCGCGCCGGGCACGAGCACGGCAACCGTTCCCGAACGCGCGAGTGCCGCGATCCCTTCGGCCGAGGCGAATTCCAAGTGATCGGCCGAGCGCGCGCCGCTGCGTGCGGCCAGCTCCGCGCCGCCGCCGTCGCCGAGCTGATCGGCGTGCAGCGTGCGCGCGAACCCAAGCTGCGCCGCCGCCGCGAAGAAGCGTTCGATCTGCGCCGGGCCAAAGGCGATGCGCTCGCAAAAGGCGTCGACGGCATCGGCGAGTCCGGCCCGCGCGACCTCCGGCAGCACTTCTTCGATGACGAAGCTGACGTAGGCGTCGGCGTCGTCGAATTCCGGCGGCAGCGCGTGCAAGCCGAGGTAGGTCGTGCGCACGCGGATCCCGAGTTCCTCGCCGAGCGCGCGCGCCACGCGCAACATCCGCAATTCGGTATCGCGATCGAGCCCGTAGCCGGATTTGATCTCGACGGTCGTCGCACCGTTTGCGACCAGAGCCGCCAGCCGCGGCCGCGAGGCCTCACGTAGCTCCGCTTCGCTCGCGGCCCGGGTCGCGCGAACGGTCGCGAGAATGCCGCCGCCCGCCCGCGCCAACTCGTCGTAGCGCGCCCCGCGCAAGCGCGCTTCGAACTCGTCGAGCCGCTCGCCCGCGTAAACGAGGTGCGTGTGCGGATCGACGAGGCCCGGCGTGACCAGGCGCCCCGCAAGCGAACGCTGCAACGCGCCCGCAACGCCCGCCGGCAGCTCGCTGCGCGGGCCGACGAATTCCAGAGCACCGCCGCGCTCGACGAGCGCTCCGTCCTCGACGATCCCGAAGGCTCCGTCGCGGCGTGGATCGAGGGTCGCCAGGCGCGCATCGACCCAGACCGTCGCGCCGGCAGTTGCGAAAGACGGGGGCATGAGTCGCATAGTTCGCCGCCCGGGCGCGGCCCCCCAATGGCCTCGGCCGGCGGCGAGGCTACGCCGGCGTGGGTGCGGGCAATCCTGCCCCGCGGGCAGCCGCCGCGAGCCGGGAATCGAAGCAGAGAAACGAGAGTTCGGGCAGATCGATTTGGAGCGCTTTCGCGGTAGCGAGATGCCACAGGTCCGCGCCCCGCAGCGGCCACGCGCGCGCCAGTCGCTCGAGCTCGCTCCAATCGGGTTCGAGGTGGAGGCGGCGCCAGGGTCCCTCGGCCAGCGCCTCGCGCGCCGCTGCGACCAGGACGTCGGCCAACATGCGTTCGCGTTCGATGCGAGCGATGACGGCGTTCGCTTCGGCCCAGGCAAGCGAAGATACGAGATGCGTTCCGGAAGCTCGCGCGCAACGCATCGCCTGCGAGCTGTGGTCGTCGGCAAATAAGGCCGAAACGACGGCCGACGTATCCCAATACGTCACTTGCAGCTTCGGCTTCTTCACGCGCGCCGATCCTCGTCGAGCAGCCGCTGCGCGAGACCGCGCCCAAGCGGCAGCGGCGGCGGCAAGGGTCGCACGTGCGCTCCTCGTGCCTCGATCAGACCCTCGCGTTCGAGACGCCGCAATCGCTCCTCGTTGGATGCCGGAGGCTCACCGAGCGGAGCGATGCGCGCGATCGGTCGTCCGCGCTCGGTGATCGTCCATTCCCGCCCCTGCTGCGCGTCGCGGAGCAATTCGCTCAAATGCGCTTTCGCATCGCGCACACCCATCGTCCGGCGCGAGAGGCCGGTGCGCGCGGGAGCTGCCACAGGTTTCATGGTTACATCCTAATGTAGTGCTGGTGCCTACGTCAAGCGCTGGACGACGGCTGCTGCGTCGGTACGCAGCAGGGCCGCAAAGTCGCGAACGAGACGCTGCGCGAAGAGCGGCGGCATGAGCGCATTCTTCGCCGCGCGGGCGCGGCTCCCGGAGGGCTGGGCCCGCGACGTCCGCCTCGAAGTCGATGCGGGCGGCGCGTTCGCGAGCGTCGAGCCCGGCGGCTCGCCGGCCGGCGCGGAGCGCTTGGACGGCTGGGTGCTGCCGGGGGTTCCGAATCTCCACTCGCATGCCGCACAGCGCGCACTGGCGGGCTACGCGGAGCGTGCGGGACCCGGCGAGGACTCGTTCTGGAGCTGGCGCGAGGCGATGTACGCACTCGTTGCGCAGCTCGACCCGAGCGCGCTCGAGACCCTCGCGACCGATCTCTACTGCGAGATGCTCGAGGGGGGATATACGAGCGTCTGCGAGTTTCACTACCTGCATCGTGCGCCGGACGGCAGCGCCTACGCCGACCCGAACGAGACCTCGGAGCGGCTCGTTGCGGCCGCGCGCGCAAGCGGGATCGGGCTCGTGCTGTTACCGGCGCTCTACCGTTTCTCCGATGCGGGCGGCGTCGCGCCGAACGAGCGGCAGCGGCGCTTCGTCGAGGAACCCGCAACGTTCGCGGCACGCTGGCGGAGGCTACGTGACCGCTACGCGGGCGACCCGCAGATCGCGATCGGCCTCGCGGCGCACTCGCTGCGGGCGGTGTTGCCCTCCGACCTGAGCGCGCTCGACGCACTCGCGCGCGAGCGTCCGGAACTGCCGACGCCGTTGCACCTGCACGCCGCCGAACAACGGCGCGAAGTCGCGGCCTGCGCCGATGCGTACGGTGCGCCGCCGATCGAAGTGCTGGCCGGCTCGGTCGCGCTCGACGAACGCTGGTGCGTCGTTCACGCAACCCACGCGACTCCGCCCGAGCGCGAGCTGCTGGCGCGCGTCGGCGCCGTCGTGGCGCTTGCGCCGACGACCGAAGCGAACCTCGGCGACGGCATCTTCGCGCTGCGCGAGTTCGCGCACCTGGGCGGGCGTTTCGGGATCGGCTCCGACGCGCAGCTCTCGCTCGATCCGAGCGAAGAACTGCGCTGGCTCGAGTACGGCCAGCGGCTCGTCCACGGCGCGCGCGCCTTGCTGCGCGATGCGCAGGAGACCTCGGTCGGCGACTATCTCTTCGCAGGGGTGCTCGCGGCCGGCGCGCAGGCGTCCGGCCGGCCGATCGGGCGGCTTGCGAAGGGCGCGCGCGCCGATCTGATCGCGATCACGCCGCCAGACGAACGCGAACCGTCGCTCGACCCGCTCATCTTCCGCTCCGGCACGTGGCGCGTTCGCGAAACGCTCGTCGGTGGCCGCCGCCTCGTGCGCGACGGACACCACCCGCTGCGCGAGCGGCTGCAACCGGAGGTCGCCGCGGTTGTACAGCGCCTTACGATAAAGGCGTAGGCGTCACGTGCCCTTCTGGCCGCCCGCGTAAAAGATGATCTTGAGCAGTGCTTGCGGCACCGTGATCAGCGTGTTCGGGTTGCCGTAGGCGAGGTAGAGTTCCTCGTTTCGCAAGCGAAGGTGATACGCGAGCGACACGTTCGAGCAGACGCCTTCGCAGTTGCCGCCGCCGTTGGGTTGCGGCGGGAAGCCGACCACCCGCCGCACGCCGAGCGCTAGCGACGAGTTCCGGTCGATCTCGTAGCTGTACGCGACGCTTTCGAACCACTGCACGTTGGCTGGCCCGCTCGGCATCCACTGCGAGGTGTCATCGAGCGCCAGCGACACCGTGCCGCGCGAGCCGGCGCGCACCGTCGAGGTACGAAACCACGTGTCGAGCCGCCCGAGACCGTAGCGGCCGGTGGAATACGCAATCTGGGTCGGCGTCGCCGAGTTTCCGTGGCCGGGGAAGTTGCCGGTGTTGCTCGTCACCAGGCCGCTGTGGTACGTGAGGCTGAAGCCGCCGTTTTGCGAGATCGGCGTCAGGACTGGGCCGAAGCGCCAGTAGTCCGAGCCGGTGTAGAGCTGGACGTCGAGCGCGCTCTTCGTCAGCAGATCGAAAAGCAGTTGGTTGTCGCTCTGCGACTGGCCGTACTGCGACCCCTGATAGCGATCCATGAACCCGCTGACACCGACGGATGCGAGTTTGCTCGATGGTCCGAATGTCCAGACACGCGCGGAATAGAGGGCGTAGCCGGCAATGTCCGGATGTGCGACGAAGCCGTCGACCGGATTGAAATCGGCGCCGATTTTTCGCAGTGCGCCGAAGAGCGCGAAATGCTGATCGCCCCAGCCGCCGCCGGCCTCGATCGCCCTTCCCAGGTTTGGAGCGGAGACGTTGGTTCCGGCGTCGGTCGCGTAGTTTGCGTAGGCGCTCAGGTGCTGCAGATTGTTCCAGTTCACGCCGAGCTCGTTGGAATCGTCGACGAGACCCGGCAGGTTCGCGCCGACGTGCTGGAACGAGCCGCTCCAACGCGTGTCCGGCGAAGTGTAGTCGAGCGCGCTCGCGATGTCGGTGCGGTTGGCACCGATCGCGTCGAAGGCGGCCAGGCCGAAGTCGCCGCGCTTTCCCTCGAACGCATATCCTTGCGCCGGCGTCGGGATCGCCGGCGTGTAGAGCGTCGTGCGCCCGCCGGAACACACGTCGCAATTGAAGGCGTCGTAGTAGGAGGAGGCTTGCGTGAAGAATGGACGCACCTCGCTGAACTGGCGCTGGTACACCGACGGCGAGATCGTCTGCTGGTCGAGTTCCACGTTCGAGTAATCGGGATGGAAGGTCGCGTAGAACGCCGAGGCCGCCGCCACCGGAATCGAAAGGTCCGCCCCGACGCGCGAGGTCGAGCCGCCCGCCTGCGCCGTCGCCATCGAACCGAGGAGGTACGCGGCCAGGCGCGGCTGCGGCAGGCTCGCACGCTCGGCGCCGAGCGACATCGCGAGGCTGCCGGCGCGCGCCGAGTCGTCCGGATTCGTCTGGGCCGGGTCGTAGGACCACACCTCCTCGGCGCCCGTCGCGCGCATGTAACGGGCGAACTGTGCGCGCCACGTGCCCGAATGGGCACCGTGCACGACACCGAGCGGAATCGCCATCGTCACCGTGTAGCCGCCGTCGTGCGTCGCGCCACGAGATTCCCACGACGGCGCAAAGGCGGCGTTCTCGGAGGAGGCTTCGTTGTGCGAGCCGTTCGGATTCGCCTCGAACTGATACTCGAAGCCGCCCGGGCCGGTCGGCCACAGGTCGACCCACACGGAATCGTCCGTCCAGGCCAAGCCGCCGCTCCCGCTGTTGCTGCCGCCGACGATCGCGTCGTTGCTGTGCTGCGTTGCGGTCACCGGCGCTTGCTGGACCGCGTCGAAGCGCACGTACAGGTAGCGCCCGTCGCTGGCGACGCGCACCTCGGTCGGCTCGGCGGGCGCGCGCGAGTGGACGACGTCCCAGTGCAGCGAGAGCGGCGCCGCCCCGGCCCACCCAGCGGCTGCGGCACTGGGATCGAGCGGCGGATCCGCCGCGATGCTCGGCACGACCAGCGACTGCGTTCCGGCGAGCGCCTGCGCGCAGAGGGCGAACGGCGCCGCCACGATCAGCGCCGCGGCGAGCAAGCGTCTCACGAAGCGGTTCCGGTGAAGTCATTCGCGATCACGACGGCAGGTATCGGGCCGCGGCCTCCATTGTTTCGCGAGGCCACCCGAAAGCACAGCCCGCCGCCTACCGAACGAGCGAGAGTCTTTCCCCGCGGGTGAGCCGGCCCGGAACTTCGACGTGCGCGTAGACCCCGAGCACGTTCTCGCGATCGCGGGCGACGGCTTCGAGGATCGCGGGTGCCGGCGTGCCGTCGTTCTGATCGTAGGTGATCGTGACGCAGCGCCGGATCGGCGCGACGATGCGCAGCACGACCTCGCGCGCGGTGACGCGCGCCCCGATCAGTTCCGGCTCGTCGCCGACCTCTGCGAGGGTGTGCACGAAGAGGTTCGGGCGGAAACGGAGCCGGTCGAGCGAGAGTCCGCACAGCCGTTCGAGTTCGCGCAGCCAGCAGTCGAGAACGAGCGAGAGCGGCTCGTCGTCGAAATACGGCCCCTCGCTTTCGAGCGTGAGTGCAAGGCCTTCGTCGGCCGAGCGCGCGGCGAACGCGAGCGGATCGCTGCCGAGGTGCAAACGCCGGTCCTCTTTGCCGCGATAGGTCTTCTGCGCGCGCGGGTGATCGGCGTCGCGCACGAAGAGCGCGCGCGCGCGGTCGCCGGCGATCCCGGCGTGCGTGACCTCGGCGCTCTCGAGCGCTTCGCCGCGCAGTGCTTTGGTGGGATAGCGCCAGAGGCCGGCGAGCGTGCCGAGCGGAGTGCCTTCCATCGTGGGCGAACCCTTCGAAGGTGGAGCCCGCCGATCCCAGCCCTGCGCTGCGGCCCCTCGGCCTCGGCGAAATCCTCGATCGAGCCGTTACCCTAACGGTTCGGCGCTTTCCCTTTTTCGCCGCGATCTACGTGCTGTTTCAACTTCCGTACGCGTTCGCGCAGTACGAGTTCAACCGCGGCGCGCTCCCGATGCTGAGCGACCTCGTGCGCACCGGCGGGCGGCCGAGCGACCCCGCCCGCGTGCAAGCGATCCTCGCGGAAAGCCACGTGGGGCCGATGTTGGCGGTCGTGGTGGTGATCGCGATGCTCTTCGGGCCGCTCGTGTTCGCGGCGCTCGTCTACGCGGTGAGTGCAACGTATCTCGGAAAGAATCCGAGTTACGAACGGGCGATCCGGGCCGGCGTCGGACGCTGGCTGCCGTTGCTCGGCGTGTACCTGCTCGCGTTTGCGGCTGCGTTCCTGATTTACGTGCTGCTCGCGTTGCTCGGGGGCATCGTGCTGGTGGGCGTCGCGTCGCTGGCGGCGGCCTCGAAGGGGCTGGCGATCGCGATCGGGTTCATCGCGGGCACCGTCTTCTTCCTCGCGCTCTTCGCGCTCGTGTTGCTGGCGATCGTGGTCGTGCAACTCGCAAGCTTCATCTGCATCGTCGAAGCGGTCGCGGCACCGTCGGCGCTGGGTCTGGCCGTCGCGCGCGTCCGCACGACGATCGGGATCCGGCGTTCGCTCCGCTTCGGCGCGATCTACCTGCTGATCGCGATCGGCGGGGCGCTCGTCTCGGCACTCGGTTCGACCGCGCTGATCGCCTTGGTTCGCAGTACGGCGCTCGCGCTCGCGTTTGCGTCGCTCGTCAGCATCGCGATGGCGATCTTCCTGTGCACGGTCGTCGCCATCTATTACTTCGACCTGCGCGTCCGCGAAGAGGGGCTCGATCTGGCGCTCGCCGCCGAGGCGCTCGCCCAGACGGCGAGCTGAGGGCGGCGTTCGGGTGCTCGCAGCGGTCGTCTGGCCCGGCGGCGATCCGGAGCGGGTCGTGCGCGCGATCCTGGCCGAGCCGATCTTTCGGCTGACGCCGCTCGTGCGGCCGAAGCCGCCCTGGTGGAAACCGCTCTGGGATTGGATCGCTCGTCACGTTCTCGAACCGCTCTTTCCGTCGCTGGCGCGCGCGCTGGGGGCGTCGCGCGGTCCCGGTTCGATCCTCGCGTTGGTGCTCGCGGTACTCGCGCTTGCGCTCTTCGCTTACGCGCTGGCACGGATCGTTCGCGCACTCGTCGGAAGCGCAGGGCGCGAACGGCGTCGCGGACTCGGCGCACGCGCGCTTTCCGCGGTGCGTACGAGCGTGGACTGGCAGGCCGCCGCTCGCGACGCCGCCGCATGCGGACGCTGGCGCGAAGCGATCGCGTTCGTGTTCCGGGCGGCGCTGGCGGCGCTCGACGAGCGCGACCTCGTCGCGTACGACGCGGCGCGCTCGCCCGGTGAATACCGGCGACGGGTCCGCGAGCGGGACCGCGCGCTCGCGCCGGCCTTCGATGCGCTCGCCGAACGTTTCGTCCGTGCGCGCTTCGGGCCGGAGCCGAGCGAACGTTCCGATTACGAGGGGGCGCTCGGCGCATTCGATGCGTTCGTGCGCGCGAGCCTGGCGTGACGCGCGCCGCGCGCTACCTGCGCGAGCAGTGGCGCGAGGTCGCGCTGCTCGCGTTCGCCCTCGTGCTGCTCACCGCGCTCGCGCTCGCGGAGCGTTCGCAGAACCCGCTCGCGCGGCTGCCGAGTTACTCGAGCCTCGATGCGGGCACGGGCGGCTACCGCGCCTGGGCCGAGCTGCTCGCGCGCGAAGGGATCCGCGTCACGCGCTTCGAGCAGCATGCGGCCTTTCTCGGCAGCGATACCGCGACGCTCGTGTGGGCGCAACCGCTCGTGCCGGTCTCGGCGGCGGGTGCCCCGACCAGAGCCGATTTCGGCGCGCTCGCGCAGTGGGTCCGGGCGGGCGGAACGCTCGTCTTCGTCGGTTCGCGCTCGCCGGCGTACGCGCCGCTCGGAATCCCCAAGACCGTCTTTGCGCGCCGCGCGAACTTCGAGCCGCTGGTCGCGCCGGTGCTCGCGCGCTTCGGCGTCCAGCGCGTCGCAGCGGGCGGTCGCGAGCGATTTGCGACCACGCGTGGCGTGCGCGTCTTGCTCGCCGATGCGGCCGGTCCGCTCGTGGTCGAGCGACACGTAGGTCGCGGGCGGACGCTCGCGGTCGTCGACCCGAGCCTGTTCGCGAACGAGCGGATCGCGCTCGCCGACAACGCGCGCCTGGCCCTGGCGCTCGCGCTGATCGGACCGCGCGGGACGCTGGCCTTCGACGAAGCGATTCACGGCGAACTGGTCCCCGAACGCTGGTGGCAAGCGTTGCCGCGCGCGCTGCTCGTCGCGCTCGCAATCGCAGCGCTCGCCGTGCTGCTCGCGCTCGTCGCTGGGGCGATTCGCCTCGGTCCCGCAGTCCCCGAAGCGGCCGCGGAACCGCGCCCCGCGGCGCTGATCGAAGCGCTCGCCGACCTCTACCGCCGCTCCGGTCGCGCACCTGCGGCACTCGCGCTCGCTGAGCG
>JBOHTX010000066.1:0-9205 GCA_050733855.1 Vulcanimicrobiaceae bacterium | reverse complement strand
CCCGAGCGCTGGTCGCTCTACCTCGACGGGGCGCTGTGGGTCGAGCGCGGCGCGGTCGAAGTGCTCTCGGAAGCGGAAGCGCACCGCGGACTCGAGAGCACCTCGGTGCGGGTACGGCTCGATCTCGGTCTCGGAGACGCGAGCGCCGACGCCTGGGGCTGCGATCTTTCGCGGGATTACGTGCGCATCAACGCGCACTATCGCACGTGAGCACCGCAAGCGAACCGCAGGCCGCACGCGCCGAGCATCCGCACCTGCTCGCCAACTACGCGCGCGCGCCGCTCGACTTCGTGCGCGGCGAAGGCTGCGAGCTGATCGACGCGAGTGGTGACCGCTACCTCGATTTCGTCGCCGGTATCGGGGTCTGCGCCCTCGGCCACGCGCATCCCGCGATCGCCGAGGCGGTCGCTGCGCAAGCGCGCACGCTCGTTCACTGCAGCAACCTCTACCACCACGAACCGGCCGGTGCGCTCGCAAACGAACTCGCCGAACTCTCCGGCTTCGAGCGGGTCTTCTTCTGCAACTCCGGGACCGAAGCGATCGAAGCCGCGATCAAGCTGGCACGCAAACACCACTTCCGCTCGGGCAGCGCGCGTCGCACGATCGTCGCCTGCGAAGGAGGCTTCCACGGCCGCACGCTCGGCGCGCTGGCGGCAACCGCGAATCCCGCCTACCGCGAAGGGTTCGAGCCGCTTCCGGCCGGCTTCGCACACGTACCGTTCGACGATCTGGCGGCGCTCGAACCCGCGCTCGACGAGCGGGTCGCGGCCTTCCTGGTCGAGCCAGTGCAGGGCGAGGGCGGCGTGCGGCCCGCGAGTGCGGCGTATCTTGCGGCCGCGCGGCGGCTCTGCGACGAACGCGGCATCCTGCTCGTCTTCGATGAGATCCAATGCGGGATGGGGCGCAGCGGCCGGCTGTTTGCCTTCGAACGCTACGGCGTGCGGCCCGATGCGGTCGTGCTCGCGAAGGGACTGGCGAACGGATTACCGATCGGCGCGCTGCTGCTCGACGCGCACTTGGCTCGCGCGCTGCAACCCGGCGATCACGGCACGACCTTCGGCGGCTCGCCGGTCCCCTGCGCCGCCGCGCGCGCGCATCTCGCGTACCGCCGCACGCACGATCTCGATGCCCACGTCGAAGCGGTCGGCGCCACGCTGGTCGCCGGACTCGCGGCGCTCGCACACGATGTTCCGGCGCTCTTCGGGCCGCCGCGCGGCCTCGGCATGCTGCTCGGCCTCCCGGTCCGCGAGCCCTTCGAGGCCAAGGTACTCGCAAACGCCGCGCGCGACGACGAGCGGCTCCTGCTCGCAACCGCAGCCGGCAACGTCCTGCGCGTGATCCCACCGCTCGTGCTCTCGCAAGCGCAAGCGCACGACGGCCTCACGCGCCTGCGCCGCGTCGCCGAAACGGCGAGCCGCTAGCGTCGCTGCCGAGCGGCGTCGGCGGGGTCGAGGCGTTCCGCGAGATACGTGCCTAGCGCGCTTTCGGCGACCCGGTCCTGGCGCATCGAGTCGCGGTCGCGGACGGTGACGGTCGCGTCTTCGAGGGTTTGGTAGTCGATCATGATGCAGTAGGGGGTGCCGATCTCGTCCTGTCGGCGGTAGAGTTGGCCGACGTTGCCTTCGTCGTATTGGGTGCGCGCGTGGGGCCGTAAGGCGCGTTCGACGGCATGGGCGCGCTCGACGAGTTCGGATTTGTTGCGGGCGAGCGGAAAGACGCCGGCTTGGACCGGCGCGATCTTCGGATGGAAGCGCAACACGATGCGTTTGCTCGCTTTGCCGCTCTCCTCGTCGCGAATCTCTTCCTGGGCGTAGGCATCGACCAGCATCGTGAGGGTGGTGCGGTCCATCCCGGCCGAGCATTCGATCAAGATCGGGACCTCGCGCGATTTGGTACCCTCGTCGAAGAAACTGAGGTCTTTGCCGGAAAGCTTGATGTGCGCATCGAGGTCGTAGGTGCCGCGGTGGGCGATCGATTCGAGTTCCCCCCAGCCCCAAGGAAACAGGTATTCGACGTCGGTCCCGGCCTGCGCGTAGTGCGGGCGCTCCTGCGGGCCGAGTTCGTAGAAGCGCAGGCGTTCGGCGCTGACGCCGTAGCGAACGTACCAGCGGCGACGCTCCTCGACCCAGCGTCCATACCACTCCATGTCGCTGCCGTCGTTCGGCACGAAATACTCGAGTTCGGCCTGTTCGAACTCGCGGATACGGAAGGTGAAGTTGCCGGGCGTGATCTCGTTGCGGAACGACTTGCCGATCTGCGCGATCCCGAACGGCGGCCGCTTGCGTGCGCTCTGGTAGATGTTTTTGAAGTTGACGAAAATGCCTTGGGCGGTCTCCGGTCGCAAATACGTCCGCGCCGAGCTGTCCTCGAGCGGCCCAACCTGCGTCGTCATCATCAGGTTGAAGGCGCGCGGCTCCGTCAGCGAGCCGGGCGAGCCGCAATCGGGGCAGCGTTCGCGTGAGGCCAGATGATCGGCCCGAAAGCGGTGCTTGCAGACGCGGCAATCGACCAGTTGGTCGTGGAAGGCCGCGACGTGCCCCGAGGCGACCCAGACGTTGGGATGCATGACGATCGACGCATCGAAGGCGACCACGTCGTCGCGCAGCTCGACCGTCTCGCGCCACCAGGCGTCTTTAACGTTGCGCTTGAGGATCGCGCCGAGCGGGCCGTAATCGAAAAAGCCGCCGATCCCGCCGTAGATTTCGCTCGAACCGAACACGAAACCGCGCCGCCGCGCGAGCGCGACGATCTCGTCCATCGTGACCCGCGCTGCTTCCGCCTGCATCGAGGCGAAGTTAGACGCGTTCCCGCCGCTCTCCCCGCGCGCTCTAGCGAGTGCTCGAGCGAACCCGCGCGCCTTCCCAGGCGAGGACGCAGGCCACCATCGCGGCACGGCTCGACGTTCCCGTCTTGGCCAGCAAACGCTTGAGATAGCCTTGCACGGTTCCCGGAGCGATCCCGAGCGTTCGCGCAATCTCGCCGCCGCCGGCGCCGTGCAGCACGAGCGCCAGCACCTCGCTTTCGCGCCGCGTCAAACCGAAGCGGCGAGTCGCGCGCGAGATGCTCGCCGAGCCGTCGCGCATGCGTTCGAAGGAGAGCACGAACATCCGGCCGGTGCTCGTGCAGAGCGGCGTCAGCCGGAGCGCGCCCTGTCCCTCGGGGCCCGTCAGGAGCACGGGCGCGGCGCTGCCGGTTGCGCGGTAGCGGGCGACCATCGTACGGACCGCGCTGCGCACGCGCTCGGAGAACCGAAGTTGCCCATTCTCGAGCACGGTGCCGCCGCTCCAGGAGGCGGCGCCCTCGGGGACGGCGAGCACGTCCCCGTTCTGGTCGATGACGGCCAACAGCGGGGCCGCCCGCTCGGCGACCGCCGCGAGGTAATCGGAGGCGCCCTCGGGGGCGGGTTCCGGAAGGTACGGGGCTCTCGGGACCACGCACCGTTCGAAGGCGGCCGGTCGCGCCGGCAATTCGTGCGCTAACGTACTCATCGTGCCCGCTTATGGTACGCCGGCGGCGCCTGGGCCGCAGGCGGCGGGCGGGCCGTTCCGCGCCCACATTCGGCCTAACCGCTATGAGTCTAAGGACCTATGTCACGAAGGTTCTTCCCGAGGCCGCTCGCGAGGGTGCAGGAACTTTACCGAAAGCACCCCGTTTGGGATATGGTCGCCTTAAACTCGAGAGCGTATCGTTGATGCATGCACGGAGGAGCCGCCACGTTCGCCGTGGGCAACGCACCGGAAACGGCGAATGCACAACCGATCTCGGTCGACGTGTTCGTCTATCGCAACCGCCGGCCGGCCGCGCTTGGGCGGCGCGTCGCGGATATCGCTCTGGGGACGCTCGGCTTCGCGTGCGCGCTACCCGTTCTGACGCTCGCGGCCGCCGCGATCGTGCTCGACGACGGCCTACCGATTACGTTCGTGCAACGACGGGTCGGGCGCTTCGGACGAACCTTTTCGATCTTTAAATTGCGCACGATGCGCAAGGATACGGGCGACGGTCGCTCGCCGACCGCTGCGGGCGACCGCCGCGTCACGCGCGCCGGAGCGATCCTGCGCCGGCTCTCGATCGACGAGTTGCCGCAGTTGCTCAACGTGATTCGAGGGGAGATGAGCTTGGTCGGCCCGCGTCCGGAGATGCCCTTCATCGTACGCTCGTACGAGCCGTGGCAACATCTGCGCCATCTCGTGAAGCCGGGGCTCACCTGCCTCTGGCAAGTCTCCCACCGCTCGACGGTTCCGCTCGAGCGGCCGGAAGCGACCGCGCTCGATCTCGACTACATTGCGAACGCCTCCCCGGCACTCGATGCGCTGCTCGTCGCCAAGACGTTCGGTGCCGTGATCCGTCCGCGGGGGGCATACTGATGGCACGCCCGTCCATCTGCGTCGTCGGCACCGGCTACGTCGGGATGGCCACGATGATCGGCCTGGCCCAGCTCGGCTACGGCGTACGCGGCTACGATATCTTGGGCGACCGCATCGAACGCTTGCAGCGCGGCATTCCGCCCTACCGCGAGGCCGGCATCGAAGCGCTGCTGCGCGAGCATCTGGCAGCCGGGCGGCTCTCGTTTTTCGCCGAGCTCGCCGATGCGGCATGCGACGCGGAACTGATCGTGATCGCCGTCGGAACGCCGACGCGCGACGACGGCTCGGCCGATCTGAGCGGCCTGCACGATGCGATCGAGCAGCTAGTCGCGGTGCCTTTCGAAGGCTGGCCGACCGTCGCCGTGCGTTCGACCGTCCCGCCGGGAACGTGCGACCGGCTGGCCACCGTCGTCGAGGAGTTCGGCGAGCTGATCTACGCGCCCGAGTTCCTGCGCGAAGGCTCGGCCGTCGCCGATTTCCTATCCCCGGACCGGATCGTGGTCGGCGCGCGCTCGCCGGCGGCCGCCGTCCCCTACGTGCGCCTGTTCGAGACGCTGGAGAAACCCGTGGTCTTGACCTCCCGCACCAACGCCGAGCTGATCAAGTGCTGCTCGAATGCGTTTCTGGCGTTGAAGATCAGCTTTGCGAACGAGGTCGCCAACCTCTGCGACGTGCTCGGCGCAACCTCCGACGACGTGCTGCGCGGGGTCGGGTACGACCGCCGGATCGGCACCCAGTTTTTGCGGCCGGGGATCGGATTCGGCGGACCGTGCTTCGAGAAGGACGTCCGCAGCATCGTCCACGTTGCCTCGACCCACGACGTCGGCCGCGAGCTGTTCTCGGCGACCTTGCGCGTCAACGCGACCCAACCGCGCCGCATCGTCGAGATGATCGAGCGGGACCTCGGCCGGCTCGCCGGCCGCACGCTCGGCATCTGGGG
Source organism: Vulcanimicrobiaceae bacterium (assembly GCA_050733855.1). GTDB lineage: Bacteria > Vulcanimicrobiota > Vulcanimicrobiia > Vulcanimicrobiales > Vulcanimicrobiaceae > JBOHTX01. Next base: position 3,901 of record JBOHTX010000066.1, on the reverse strand, counting down.
GCTCGCCTTCAAGGCCGGGACCGACGACGTCCGCGATTCGCTCGCCCTGCGGATCGTGCGCGAACTCGGCGAGCGCGGCGCAACCATGCTCGCGTACGATCCGGCGGTCCGCCTCGCGCCGCTCCCGGCCGGCTGCCGGCTGGTCGCCGACCCGCTGGCGGCCTGCGATGCCGATGCGCTGCTGGTGCTGACCGAGTGGCCGCAATTCCGCGCCGTCGACCCGAGCGAGGTCGCCGAACGCCTGCGACTCGGCGTCGTCGTCGACGGCCGTAACATCCTCGATCCCGCTCGCTACGAAGCGGCCGGCTTGCTCTACCGCGGCGTCGGACGCCCGCGGCGGACGCGAATCGAAGAGCCTGCCGCTATGATGTCGGTGCTCTGACCATGCATGAAACGCCCACCACCCCGATGACTCCCCGCCGTGCGCTCGGCATCGTGCGCAAGCATTCCGCGCTCGTCCTCTCGGTCTTGATCGCCGCCTTGGTTTGCGTCGGCGCGTATCACTTTTTGGTGCCCACGCAATACGTCGCGACCTCGACTTTGCTGATGACCAACGAGGACGGCGCAAACGAAGACACCTACATGGGCGTGCTGCCGACGATCGTCGGCAGCAGCACGCTCCTCACCCAGGTGCAAGCCGATCTGCACGACCAGATCGACTCCTACGCGATCAAGGGTCGGATCAAGGCGGTCGTGCGCGGGACCACGCTGGGTGTCGTTTTCCAGGGCTCCGACCCGGCGCTCGCGGTCGCGGTCGTCAACGCGACGGCCGACGACCTCTCACGCTACTACAGCCGGATCGCGACCCTACGCTACGACAATGACGTCCGCGGCATCTCGGACGCAGCGGCCGCGAAGCGCAGCCGGCTCGACCAACTCGACTCGCAGCTCCAGCAACTAGCCGCCAAGACTGGCCTACCGCTCAATTCCGATTCGCAATCCGATTCGGTCACGTCCGAGTTGGACGCGCTTTCGAGCGAGCGCGCTCAGGCGTACCAACAGTACGTCAGCGACCTGGCCTTCGCACGCTCCTCGGGAGCGCTGATCTCGACCAGCGACCCGTCCGCGGAGTCGGCGAGCCTGCTCGCGACCGATCCGGCCTACCAAGCGAAGCTTACGGCCCTTCAGAAAGACCAGGCCGAGCTGGCCGGCGAACAGGCGCAGTATACCGAAGACTATCCGGGACTGGTCGCGCTCCAGCAGCGCGTCGCGCGCGAGCAGGCCGTGGTCGATAACGAGCGGCAGCGAGTGCTCGCGCAGGGCATACCGGTGACGCCCGGCGATGTCGCCGCGATCACCGCGGGGAACCGCGCCGGAGCCGCGGTCTCGGCCGACAAGGCGCGTCTCGACGCCCTCGATTCGCAGATTTCGCATCTCGAAGGACAGATCGCCGGCCTATCGTCCAACGGCTTGCTGATCAACACCCTGCGAGCCGAGCGCGACGCCGTCAAATCGCAATTCATCGCGCTCTCGCAGAGCCTGGCGCAGACGCTCTCCGCCAAAGCGACGGCCGCCTCCTATGGCAACCTGATCGTCCTCGACCGCGCCCAATCGGCCGACGTGAGCCCGCTCTCCGGCCGTAAGTTCCTCGCCTTACTCTTTCTGATCGCGGTCGCGCTTGCGCTCGGCTCGGCGTTCGTCGCGGAGAGTCTCGAGCAAGCGGAGCGGGATGCCGCCCCCGACGCGGCGGCGCCGCGCAAGCGCAAGAGCCCAATCGTCGTCGACATTCGCTAGCGATGAGGGGCGATGCGACGGACCGCATGTGCTCGTGCGGCTTGCAAACACCAGTCGACACGGTGGGCCGGCGAGTGCCGGCCCGGGGGGCAACGGGGGGCACGCCGCCCCGTTCTTCTCGCAGTCCGATCTTCGGCAGTGTTGGGGAACAGAAGGGCCGGCGAGTGCCGGCCCGGGGGGCAACGGGGGGCACGCCGCCCCGTTCTCAAGGAGGAATTTCGTGAAGCAGGGCGGCTCGGCCACACTGGTTACCGGCGGTGCCGGATTTCTCGGATCGCACCTGGTCAACTCGCTCGTCGCGGACGGGCGGCGGGTGATCGCGATCGATAACCTCTCGACCGGACGCGTTGCGAACCTCGCAGGCGCGCTCGAATCGGGCAGCGCGACCTTCGTTTTCGCCGATGTCGCGACCACGCCGCAACGGCTGCGCGAGATCGCGGCGACCGCAAAGATCGCCGCGATCGAGACGATCTACCACCTCGCTTCGCCCGCAAGTCCCGAGGCGTACGGCCGCCACCCGTGGGAGACGCTCGCCGTCAACGGGACCGGAACGATGTCGCTGATCGAGTTGGCGCTCGAACGCGGGGCCCGCTTTGTCTTCGCCTCGACCTCGGAAATCTACGGCGACCCGCTCGTTCACCCGCAGCCGGAAGACTACTTCGGTAACGTCGATCCGGTCGGGCCGCGCAGTTGTTACGACGAGGGCAAGCGCTTCGGCGAAGCGGCCGTTGCGGCCGCGGTCCGCGCGCGCGAGCTCGACGGGCGCATCGTGCGCTTCTTCAACTGCTACGGTCCGGCGATGGAGCGGGGCGACGGCCGGCTGATCCCACAATTCATGGAGGCCGCGCTCGACGGCAAGCCGTTTCCGGTCCACGGCAGCGGGCTGCAAACCCGCTCGCTCACCTACGTCGCCGACGCGATCGCGTTGCTGCGCCGCTTTGCCGAACTGCCGGCACCGCGCCTCGGCCCGATCAACGTCGGCAACGACGACGAGCGCACGGTTCTCGAGATCGCGCGGGCGATCGCCGAGATCGCGAACGTTCCGTTGCGCTGCGAGCACCTGCCGGCTCGCGAGGGCGATCCGCAACGGCGTCGTCCCGACCTCGCCTACGCACGGAGCATCGGGTGGTCTCCCGCGACAACGCTCGGCGACGGCTTGCGGCGCACCCTCGACTGGTTCCGAGCCGATCGCTTCAGCTATGCCTAGCACGGGCGATGCGCTCGAGCGCACCTACGCGGTCGCCGAGGTTGCGGTCGTCGTTCGTGCGCCGCGCGAGGTCGTCGCGATCCTCGATCGCACGCTCTCTCGCTTGACGGCGAGTGCGGCGGAGCCCGAGCTGCAGGTGACCGTCGAGCGCGACGACGCCTGGCGTATCCGGCGTTCGCATTCGCCCACGATCGTCGTGCTCGACCGCCGTCAGGCGCTGGCGGAGGTCGCCGGCGCAACGGTCTCCGCGATCGTCGGCACGGCCTGTCTGCGTTCGCGAAAACTGCTGCTCAAGGCCGTCGTGGTCGAACGCGACACGCGCGCGCTGGCGCTGGTGGGCGACGATTGGGAGGCGGCCGTGATGATTGCGGCCCACCTCAACGTCCGCGGCTGGCGCTTCGTCTCGGCTCACCACAATTTCGTCGACGAGAGCCTCGCGATCGCGCCGGTGCAGAAACTGCTGGTCGTCACCTCGGCGCTCCTCCCGCAGCTCCCACTCGAATATCGCTCGCTCGCCGAACGCTCGCAGTGGTGCTCGAATCGCGACGGCCTGCTCTTCTACACCGTCGATCCGCACGAATCGCTCGGCGAATCCGCGTGGTCGACGAGCGCGGTATTGCAGGCGGTGCTGCTCGTCTCCGGAACGATCGGCCACTTCGCCTCGGTCGACGACGTTGCGCGCGACGATCTCGACCCCTACCTGCCGCAGGCGCTCCGCGCCGATCCCCGGCTCGCGTTCGGGTCGGTCGTGCTCTCGTCGGGTGTCGGCTCGGCCGACGTCGTCGAGCGCTGGTCGCGCCTCTGCTTCCCGCGTTCGGCCGCCTGAATCGCGCGCTAGGAGCCTGTCGGGGTATGGCCATGTTCGGATTCGGGTCCGAATTTTGTTCGAAGACGAGGCGCGAAGAGGGAGTGAAGCCGTAGCTTCATGACCGATGAGCAACGAAGTATTCGGACGAAAGG
>JBOHTX010000065.1:0-9329 GCA_050733855.1 Vulcanimicrobiaceae bacterium | reverse complement strand
GCCGCAGGTGGGGGACCGGCAGCCGCGCCGCGTAGGCACCGTCGCGTTCGAACTGCGCGACGAAGTCGGGCGCGCGCCCGCCGCGCTCGACGAGCGGTGCCCAGGCCCGCGCGACCGTATCGATGAAAGCGCCGCTCGGCCGCGCGTAGTCGCCGCAATCGCTGTCGTTGTTCCCCAGCGTGATCGCGAACTGCGCGTGCGGATAGAGCGCGTCGAAGCGTCGGGCGAGATCGACCATGACGATCCCGGCGAGGGACGGCGGAAGGCCGTGCGCGAGGAAGTCGCCCGGGATGAAGACGACCGCAGGCTTCGGCGCGACGGTACGCAGTTCGCGAAACAGCGAGGCGAGCAGCGCGGGATCGGTATCCTCTCCCGGCTGCGCCAGCTGCGGCCAATGAACGTAAGGCCCGAAGTGGATGTCGCTCACGACGACCCAGCGCTGGTCGGCCCGCGCGCTTCCGACGCCGAGCAGCAGCGCGGCGCAGACGAGCGCACCGGCCGCGAGCGCGCGAAGCGTGGGCCTAGAGACTCCTAGCGCACGCCGGCGACGACCGGCCCGGCGTAGGTCTCCGGATACTCGCCGGTGAGGCAACCGAGGCACATCTCGCCGCGCTTGCGCCCGACCGATTCGAGCAAGCCGCGGACGCTGAGGTAGCCGAGCGAATCGGCCCCGATTTTCTGCCGGATCTCTTCGATCGAGTTGTTGGCGGCGATGAGTTCCTCGTGACTCGCCATATCGACTCCGAGATAGCAGGGATGCACGATCGGCGGCGAGGTGATCCGCACGTGGACCTCGCGCGCGCCGGCCTCGCGGACCAGGCGCACGATCCGCGGCGTGGTCGTGCCGCGCACGATGGAGTCGTCGACGACCACGACCCGCTTCTCGCGGAGGAGTTCGACGATCGGATTGAACTTGAGCTGCACCCCGCGCGCGCGCAGGCCTTGCTCCGGACTGATGAACGTGCGTCCGATGTAGCGATTCTTGATCAGGCCCTCGACGTACGGCAGGCCGCTCTCCTCCGCGAAACCCATCCCGCCCGGGATCGCCGAATCGGGGACGGCCATTACCACGTCGGCCTCGGCCGGGTGCTCTCGCGCGAGCCTCCGCCCCATCGCCAAGCGCGCCATGTAGATCGAGCTGCCGGAGAGCAGCGAATCGGGCCGCGCGAAGTAGATGTACTCGAACATGCAGAGCGCGTGCGGGCGCGGCTGCGGCGCCCGATCGAAATGCAGGCCGTCCACGTCGACCCACAAGATTTCGCCCGGTTCGAGTTCGCGCACGTACTCCGCACCGACGGTCGCGAGCGCGCACGATTCGGAGGCGACCATGTAGCCGCCGGTTGCGAACTTCCCGTAGCAGAGCGGCCGCACACCCCACGGATCGCGAAAGGCGTAGAGCGTCCGCTCGGTCGACATCACGACCGAATACGCTCCTTCGGCGCGTTCCATCACGGAGCGGATGCGCGCGATCATATCGCCCCCCGGCGCCTGCACGATCCGCTTGGCGAGCACCTCCGAATCGGAGGTCGCCTGCAAGACGGTCGCGGGATCGAGCGCCTGCGTGAGCACCTCGGTGTTGGTGAGGTTCCCGTTGTGCGCGAGCGCAAGATCGCCGAAACCGGCCCGTTCGAGCAACGGCTGGGCGTTGACCACGACCGAGGAGCCGGTCGTCGAGTAGCGGGTATGGCCGACCGCGATGTAGCCGCTCAAGCGGCCCAAAATCTCCTCGTCGAAGATCGACGAGATCAGCCCCATTTCACGGTGGCAGACGATCGAGGCGCCATCGGAGACCGCGATCCCGGCCGATTCCTGGCCGCGGTGCTGCAGCGCATAGAGCCCGAAGTAGGCCAGGCGCGCCACCTCGTTGTTCGGCGCGTAGACCCCGACCACACCGCACGCTTCCTCGAGCACGTCGCCCGCGGGCAGCGGCGCCTGGCCGTCGTAGTCGCGCGCCATGCGCTAGCCGTTCGCGGGCGGCGGCATCAATCCCGGGCGCGCCCGAATATCCGCAGGAGCGCCATGAAGATGTTGATCGCGTCGAGATAGATCGAGGTCGCGAGTTGGACCGCGGTCGCACCGCTGCCGCCCGCGCGAATCCGTCCGAAATCGACCAAGACGAGGAGGCTGAAGACGACCAGCGTCGCCCACGAGTAGAGCTGCGGGTGCAGCCAATGCGTGAACATGACGATCAGACCGACGATCACGAGGCCGATCAACATGCCGAACGCGAGACCGGCCAGCTTGCGGAAGTCGAAGCTCGTCATCCACACGACGGCGGCGAGCACCAGCATTCCCAAGCCCGTGGTCGCAGCGGCATTCACGACGACCCCCGAGCCGTCGACCTGCGCGTAGTTTGCGATCACCGAACCGAGGCCGACGCCTTCGCAGGCCGTGAACGCGTAGAACATCAGGAGCGAGAGCCCCGGGTTCGCGCGCGTCGCCGAGATCGCGATCAGGAAACCGAAGCCGACCAACATCGCGATCAGCGAGGCGCCGTACGGGACGCCGCGCGTCAGGTAGCCGGCCACGGCCGTGATCAGGAAGCCGGAGGCCGTGATCCCAAGGACTTGGGCCAGCAGGCTCTGCGTCGAAACGACGGCGGTGCCGTAGGGCGGGCGCTGCGTCTGATACATACGGTCCTCACTACCCGCAGCCCGCGCGACAGGTTTCGGCAAGTGCCCGCAGGCGCGGGGGTTTCAGGCCGGCTCGCCCGGGATGCCGAAGCTCCCGATATCGCCGCGGTACGAGAGCGCGGTTGCGGGGCCCAGGCGCGATTCGAGCACCCGGACCGCGCGATACGCGCGCTCGCGCGCCTGTTCGATCCCGGCGCCGCACGCCGCGAGCGTCAGCACCCGCCCGCCCGCGGCCTCGACGCCTCGCTCGCCGCGCGTCGAACTCCCCCAGAAGCCGACCGCCTCGTCGCCCAGGCCGAGCTCGAGCGGCAGGCCCGCGAGCGGCTTGCTCGCGCGCGGATACTCGGGGCTCACCAGCACGACCGCGACGCAGGCGCGCTCGGCCAGTTGCGCCGCCGGTTCGAGTGCGCCGTGCGCTGCCGACGCGCAGAGCCGCGCGAAATCACCCTCGACGCGCGGCATCAGCGCTTGCGTTTCGGGATCGCCAAAACGCACGTTGAACTCGAGCACGGCCGGGCCGCGCGGCGTCCACATCAACCCCAAATAGATGACGCCGACGTAGCGGGCACCATCGCCCTGCAGCCCGCGCGCGAGCGGTTCGAGGATCGCGCTACGCACGCGCTCGAGCGCGTCGCCGGGAAACGCGAGCGGCGGGGAATACGCGCCCATGCCGCCCGTGTTCGGGCCGCTGTCGCCTTCGCCGGCGCGTTTGTAATCGCAGGCGGCGCCGAAAATCTCGAAGCGCTTGCCGTCGCCGAGCGCGAACACGCTGAGTTCACGGCCCGCCAGACACTGCTCGAGCAGAAGGTCGCAACCGCCGCCCGGCAGTCCGTCGCGATACCAAGCTTGCACGGTCGCGCGCGCGCTCTCGAGATCGGGTGCGACGACGACGCCCTTGCCGGCCGCAAGCCCATCGGCTTTGAGGACGCAAGCGCCGTCCCAGCGTTCGAGTTCGTGTTCCGCTTGCGCGAGGGAGTGCACGATCCGTGCGTTTGCGGTCGGGATGCCGTAGCGTTGCATCGCACGTTTGGCATAGGATTTGCTCGATTCGAGCCGCCCGAGCGCGCGATCCGGCGCGAAGGTCGCAATCTTCGCTTCGCGCAAGCGGTCGGCGACGCCGGCTGCGATCGCCGTCTCCGGTCCGATCACGGCCAGTTCGACCCCCTCGTCGCGGGCGCGCGCCGCGAGCGCTTTGCCGTCGGTCGCGGGGATCGCCCAATTCTCGCCGCGGCTTGCGGTCCCGGCGTTGCCCGGCGCGTGAACGAGCGCGCGGCACGACGGCGAGCGCGCCAGCGCCCACGAGAGCGCATCCTCGCGGCCGCCGCCGCCGACCACGAGGATCTTCAGGGACTCACTCCCCCTCGACGGTCGCCGGCGGCTTCGAGGTCACGTCGTAGGCGACCCGGTTGACACCGGGAACTTCGTTGACGATCCGCGTCGAGATCCGCTCGAGTAACTCGTAGGGAAGGCGCGACCAGTCGGCGGTCATGCCGTCTTCGCTTGCGATCGCGCGGACCGCGACCAGATTCGCGTAGGTCCGCCCGTCGCCCATCACGCCGACGCTCTGCAGCGGCGTCAGGACCGCGAAATATTGCCAGGGACGCTCGCTGCGTGCAAGCTGCGCTTCGATTTCTCCGGTGACGATCGCATCGGCAGCGCGCACGCTCGCGACCCGCTCGCGAGTCGCCTCGCCGAGCACGCGGACCGCGAGACCGGGGCCGGGAAACGGCTGGCGCTCGACGATCGCGGCGGGCAGACCGAGGACGCGACCGACCTCGCGCACTTCGTCCTTGAACAGCAGGCGCAGCGGTTCGACGAGCTCGAGCGCCATCCGTTCGGGGAGGCCGCCGACGTTGTGGTGCGATTTGATCTTGTGGGCGGCGGCCGCGCCCGGCGTCTTCGATTCGATCACGTCGGGATAGAGCGTCCCTTGCACGAGGAAATCGACGTCGCCGAGTGCGCGCGCGGCCTCCTCGAAGACCGCGATGAATTCGTGCCCGATCCGGATCCGCTTCTCCTCGGGATCGACGACGTCCGCGACCCGGGCGAGAAAACGCTCGGCCGCATCGATCTTCCGCACGTCGAGGTGCAGTTGGTCGCGGAAGGCCGCGACCACGCCCTCGGCTTCGCCGGCGCGCAAGAGCCCGGTGTCGACGAAGACGCAGGTCAGCCGCTCGCCGATCGCGCGCGCCACCAGGGTCGCGGCGACCGCCGAATCGACGCCGCCTGAGAGCGCGCAGATCGCGCGCCGCCCGCCGATCTGCGTTCGGATCGCGGCCACTTGCGATTCGACGAACGATTCCATCTCCCAATCCGGCGCAATCGCCGCAACGCGTTCCAGAAAGTTGCGGATCACGGCGCGCCCGATCTCCGTGTGGACGACTTCGGGATGGAATTGGACGCCGTAGATGCGCCGCGCCGCGTCGCCGAGCGCCGCAACCGGACAGCCTGCGGTCCGCGCCAGCACGGTGAATCCTGGCGGCGCGCCGACCACGGTATCGCCGTGCGACATCCACGCTCGGCTGTCTTTGGGCACACCCTCGAACAACGGCGCGGGCGCCACGAGTTCGAGCCGCGCCGGTCCGAATTCGCGGTGGGTGCTCGCGGAAAGGCGGCCGCCGAGATCGCGCGCGACCAGCTGCATGCCGTAGCAGATCCCGAGGATCGGCAGACCCGATTCGTAGATGCGCGGATCGACGGCGAGCGCATCCGGCGCGAGCGTGCTCTCCGGGCCACCGGAGAGGATCAGCGCAGCCGGTTCGCGGGAAGCGATCGTCTCCCAGGACGCATCGTACGGCAAAATTTCCGAATAGACGTGCGCCTCGCGCACCCGCCGTGCGATCAGTCGCGCATACTGGGCGCCGAAATCGACGATCACGACCGTCGCCGGCCGCGTTGCGCCGTTCCCGCGCAGCCCAGCGCGCTCGGTCGCCGAGAGTCCGCTCACGATGAGCGCCGATTCCCGCGGACTCGCGCTCCCGCCTTCACGCGCTTCCGCGACGGCCCTCACCGGCGTTCGGGCTTCTTCAGAGCATCCTCAGGTAACGATCTCAGCAAGCCGCTCCGCATCGCGTGCCCAGGCGACTTCCATGGCGATGCGCTCGCCGACGGCAATATCGCGGCCCCAGCGGTACGCGCTATAGGGCGTGAAGCGCGTTCCGGGCGAGCCCGGGATGCGCAGGGACACGTCGTAGACGACGAAGCTCTTGGGTGGTCCGGCGACGATCGCGCACTGCAACGCGAACGGACCGATCACGCCGGGAGGGCGCAACTCGCGCGCGGCGGCGACGAAACGCTCGCCGAGGTCGAAGGCGCTCTCCAGCATCGATTCGACGAGCGTGGTCGCGAGGTGGCCCGCTTCTTCCATGCGTACGGGGATCGCGGCGGCGGCAGCGAGCGCAGCCGGTGGCAGGCCGCGCAAGCCGTCGAGGTTGGTCTGGCGGCGCGTGTCGGTGCCGAGCAGCTCGAGTTCGCCGAGGATCGGCGACCAAAAGAAGTTGAGGTTGACGCTCGGTCCCAGCGCGACTTCCTCGATCCGCGCGCCGGCCAGGCCGTCCGGCGTCAGCATGCGGGCCGCGACCAGCTTCGCTGCCTCCCGTTCGTACTCGGCGTGCGAACCGCAAAAGAAGAACGCGCGCTCGAAGCCGACCTGAGCATGCGGAGCCTTGACGACCGCGAGCGCATCGATCTCGGCGGGCGACGCGAAACTCCGCGGGTGTGCGATCCCGGCGCGGGCCAGCATCGCATACTGGTTCTCCGGTTCGTCGCGCTCCTCGGCGCGCAGCAGCGCGCGGTTGCCGAAGATCGGGACCCGCATCCGGCGCTCGATCTCGTCGTAGGAAAAGCGCTCGCGCAGATAGACCTCGAACGAGCGGTTCGGAACGAAGAGCGCGTGCTCGGCGAGCAACCGTTCTTGGATCGCGTCGCCGAGCATGTCGGCAAAGTGCTCGAGCGGGATCGTCGCATCGACGCAGCCACGCGCGGGATCGCCACGGCGCGCGAAGTGTTCGGCGTACGTCCGTTCGCGGCCGCGCGCGGTCAACACCAGGCTGCGCAGGCCGAGCGCGCGCGCGCCGGCGGCAACGTCGAGCGCCGAGTGGGAGCCGACTGCGGCGAGCGCGAGCCGCTCGCGCTCGTACCGTGCGAGCGCGGCCGCAAGATCGGAACGGAGCACCGCGCGCTCTACGACGGCTCGAGCGCTTGCGCCTGGGGCGTGGCCGGGTACTCGACGAGCAGCAGCGAGCGCAGCTGCGTGGCGGCGGCGAGCGTCTTGGGCGAGTCGACCCGGACCAGGAGCTTGTACGTCAGCAACATCTCGGAGGGCAGCGTTTCGTCGCGTGGGTATTCCCGCTGCCAATCGACGATCGCCGAATCGACCTGAAGCGCATCGTCCGTCATGCGGGTTCCCCAGCCGACGTCGAGGTACGCGTTGATGCGCTTGATCTCGTTGCCGACCCCGAGCGGCGAGTACTTCAGGTCGCCGAAGTACTCGTCGGCCGGCGCCTTGCGCGTGAGCACGAGTTCGGGCGGCCGGACCGTCACCCGCGCGATCGTCTGCAGGCCCGGTTCGTGCGCGCGCCGGTACGCGATCGCGCGCGCGTTCGCGAGATCGGCCGGCGACGGATCGGCCGCCTGCAACAGCCCCTTCACGAGCGCGAAGAGTTGCCCGAATTCGGGATCGGGAACGCGCTCGAGCGGAACGTTCGGGGCGGCCGCGTCGGCCAGCAGATCGCTCTCGTACTGCGGGTCTCGGGTGAGATCGTAGGCCCGCACGTCGGCGACGAGCAGCGCCGCCTGCGCATCCGGATCGCCCGGAAAGGCGGCGAGGTTGGCGTGCGCATCGGCGACCGCCATCGCCGCGAGCTGCGCGGGCCGCGCCTCGACGCCGTCGAGGCTCGTCAGCAGCGCTTGGCCCGCGGCTGCGAGTGCCGGATCGTGCAGCACGACCCAGCTGGCCGCCTCGCGGACGTACCAGAGGGTCGCGTCGTTGTTCGTGAGCGGATCGTAGTGAAGTTGGGTTGCGACCTGGACGGTAAGTTCGGCGAGCGCCGCGTACTCCGGGTCGCTCGGGCGGAAGAGCGAGTAGGAGCGCCCGGCCGCAAAGACCGTCGATTCGTAGTACAACTCGCTCGCGAACGGCCAGCCTTTGGCCGCGCCCTCGTCGTAGGCGCGCCGCATCGTTTGATACAGCGCGACCGGATCGGTTTCGATCGCCGCCCGGGCCGGGCGCGCGCCGAACGGGCCGGCCGCGATCAGCGCTGCCAAGACCCCCGCGAACGCCGCGCAGCGACGCACGAGCACCGGGCCGGCTCGTCTAGCGAACGATCGTCGTATCGTCGAGAACCGCGTCAAGGTTGTTCGAAAGCAGGGCATTCTTGATCTCGCGAGCGATCCGCCGGCCGGTCGACATCGGTTCGCTGTAGTTGAGGTACGAGTACGGTGAACCGTCGATGAAGGGGTTGGTGCCGGCGACGATCCGCGCCGAGATCTCCATCACGTAGAACTGCGTATCCGGCGTGATGATCGTCTCGATGCAGAATGCTCCGAACAGTCCCTTGGACGGGCAGATCTCACGACTGACGCGCACCACGTCCTCGCCCATCCGGAAAACCTCCGCCAGCATCGATTCGCGCAGCACGAGCGGCGAGTTGCCGACCACGACGTAGCTCGGTTCGACGTTCATCCCCTCCTGCGCGGCCGCCGGGATGCGGCCGAGCGAATCGACGTTGGTTTCGTAGCGGCGGTCCATGCTCATGATCTCGAGCGACCCGGTGAGCGGCGAATAGAAGTAATGGATGTAAGCCGGGACCCCGATGATGTACTCTTGCAGGATGTAGTTCTGCTGCGCGAGCTTGCCGGCGCGCAGCTCGAAATCGTGGGCGTCGCGCAGGAACATGTAGCCCTTGCCGCCGGCGGCGCCGTAGAGCTTGACGATCACCGGACGGTCGATCTCGGCTCCGGTCCGGAATTGGCGCGGGAGGTGCAGGCCCGCGCGCGCGAGCCACTGGCGCTGTAACTCGCGGCTCGCTTCCCAATCGAGGACCGCTTTGTTCCCGAAGTACGGAATCCGCATCCGTTTGTGCTCCTCGAGCGAGAGGTACGCGACGAACGAACCGTGCGGTACGATGATGATCTTGCGTCGCTCGAGTTCCGGAACGAGCGAGATGAAGTCGCTGTAGCGCTCGATCGCGATCACTTCGTCGACGAAGGCGAACGAGCGGTAGAGCCGCTCGGTCTCGCGGTTCGCAATCGCGAGCGTGCGAAAGCCCTCGTCGTGCGCGCCCTTGAGGATCTGGAGGGCCGAGTGCGAGCCGAGGGTCGCGATCGTGTAAAACTCGCCGAGCGCCGCCGTCGACGGCGAGCGCAGGGCTTCGGTTGCGATCATCCGATCATCGCCTCCTCGAAGGCCGGGTTACACAGGAGCAACGCGCAAGCCGCCCCAATGGCGGCGGGGTCCGGCCGGCCCTCGCGGTCGTAGGCCCGCCACGCGGTCGCTCGCGGGAGCGCGCGCACGCCCGGCAGACTGCGGCCGGCGATGCGCATGACCCGCTCGCTCGCCCGCTCCGCCGGCGCGGCGCCGACGGCTTCGGCGATCCACGCTTCCCCGGGGCGCGGGCGAGCGCCCTCGCGCACCACGAGCCGCTGCGTATTCGGATTGACGAGCGACTCGAGCGTCGGCAAGGTCCCAAGCAGTGC
>JBOHTX010000064.1:0-9447 GCA_050733855.1 Vulcanimicrobiaceae bacterium | reverse complement strand
GCCGGGGGCGAGCCCGACGGCGTCGCCGAGTGCCAGCCCGACGCCCTATCCGCAGCCGCGTCGGACGCCGCTCGCGCTCGACCGTGGGCGTCCCGGCAGAGCGGCTCGTTGAGCGAGGGCACGCACGCGGACCGGGGAGGGCGGAACTATCTGCTCGTCTTGGCGGCCGGCAGCGAGCGGGTTCTCAACGAAGCGCGCTTTCTGCTCTTGCGCGAACTCGCCGTCTCGCACGGCCGCGGCTCGTACGAAATCGACCTCGCGACGGATCGCCCCGAGTTTTTCGCGCGGTTTTGCGGCGACCCGCGCCTGCGGCTGCTCCGCGCCGATGGCGCCCAGCTCCGGGCCTGGCGTGGCGCGCACGACTTCATCCTGCGCATGAAGATCGAATTTCTGCGCGCGTTTGCCGCCGCGCACGAGGGCAACTTCTTGTACCTCGATGCCGACGTCTATCCGCGCCGCGATTTCTCGTCGCTTTTCGCGCGCATCGCGGGCGGCGAGATCTTCATGCACCTGCCGGAGGGACGAGTCGATCGCTCGCCGTGGAACGAGCCGTGGCACGCCTTTCTGCGCGACACGACGGTCGCGGTCGGAGGCAGCGCGGTCCGCTTCGCGCCGAACTTCGTGCTCTGGAACGCCGGGGTACTCGGCTTCTCCAGCCGCTTCGCCGGTGCGCTCGACGACGCGCTCGATTTCGTCGACGACGTCTACCCTCGCTTTCCCGATCGCCTGACCGAACAGGTCGCACTCACGCTCTGCTTCGCTCGACGGATGCCGCTGGTCGCCGCCGACGACGATTTCATCCACTATTGGAGGTTCAAGGGCTTCGCGGGCGTCGTCGCGCGGCTCTTCGAAACCCATCGCGCTTGCGGCCTCGACGAAATCGTCCGCACGAGCGGACGGATTCTCCCGGAGCAGCTCGACCCGCCTCCGCGGCGCCGCTTCGGCGAACGTGCCTACCATCGGCTCGCGCGGCCGCTGCGACCGCTCTACGAGGCGCTGCGGCGCCTGCAGGCGACGGGGCGTCCACCGCTTGACCCGGCTCGTCTCTATCCGCTGGTCGAGCTTGCCGGCGATTCGAGGCGCGAAAACCCCGCGCGCGAAACCTCGTAGCGGGCGGATGACGGCGGGCGTGCAGGCCCCAGACGGCGAACCTCTCCGCATGCTCAGCGAACGTGCGAAACTCGGGATCGGCTGCGTCGCCGCATGGCTCGCGGCCTTTGGGATCGCTGCTGCGCCGGGCGTGCTCCGGGGGCCGGCAGATGCGGCCGAGGTCGCGCAGGTCGGCCACGCGCCGCCGCATTTCCTCCTCGATACGCCGAGCGGCGGAACGATCTCGCTGGCCGACTTCACCGGCAAACCGGTCGTCTTCAACTTGTTCGCGTCGTGGTGTCCGCCGTGCCGGCAAGAACTGCCGCTGCTGGTGGGCGCGGCGCGGCACAATGCGGGCAAGGTGACCTTCGTCGGCGTCGACGAGCAGGAACCCGCGGTGATCGCGCTCTCGTTCGCGCGGCAGCTCGATCTCCCGTACCGCATCGCGCTCGATAGCGGACAGTTCGAAGCCGACATCGGCGCAGCGGCGATTCCGGAGACCGTCTTCATCGACGCGCACGGCATCGTGCGTGCGATCCAGCACGGCCCACTGACGGCCGACCTACTCGCGAAGGACCTGGCCGCGATCGGCGCTCCGCAGGGTTCGGACTGAACGAAGCTCGCGTCGTTTACAGCGACGAGTCCGCGCGGCCCGGAGTTCGCCCCGTGCGGCCGATCGCGGACGCCTCGCCGAGCTTGTGCAAAAACGCGGCGGTCGCTTCGCCGACCACGCCGCCCGAGAAGCCGATGTCGTCGTGGTGGGCGCCGAGCACGGGCACGAACTCCTTATCGGTCGCAGGTGAGGCTGCAAAGACCGCCTGGCCTTCGCCGATCGGAACGATTTCGTCGTCGGTGCCGTGGATCACGAGCAATGGCGCATGAACCTCGCGGATCTCGCGCTCGCCCTGCACCAGCGTCTCCCATCCCTCCGAAGGCTCGTAATGGACGATCTTGCCGAGCAGGCCCGCGCCGTGATGTTGGTACCAGGCGACCTGCGCCTGCGCGCTCGAGAGCGGCGATTGCAGAATCATTCCCGCAACCGGGCGGACCGCCGCCACGTGGATCGCAAATTGGCTGCCGACCGCAAGGCCTTCGACCACGATCTTCGCCCCGGACGGCGCGAGTTTGCGCGCAACCTCGTCGTAGAGCGCGACGACGTCACGGCGCATCGCGGCGCCGTCCGGCTTGCCGCCGCTGAAGCCGTAGCCGCGGTAATCGAAACCGACCGCGTTGTAGCCGAGCGACTGCAGCCAGCGCAGGCGCGGCGCTTCGCGCGCAAGGTCGCTGCGCGTGGAACCGAAGCAGAGCACCCACGGCGCCTGGCCATCGGCGACGGGATAGAGCCAGCCGCTCAAGGTCACGTCATCGCGCGTCGTCAGGCTGACGGGGCGGCGGATCGCGCCGGCCGGAGCCGGCGCGCGCCAGAGGGTGAGCGGCGGCCGCGGCGGCGGATGGAGCAACGTCCGGTCGTGAACCTGCGCGTGGATCAGCGCCGCCAGCACGACGGTTGCTACGAGCATTTGCCGACGTACCCGCATTCCGCAATGCAGCGGATGCAGCCGCCCTGCGAGATGAGATTTCCGCCGCACTTCGGGCACATCCCGACGCCGGTCATCATCGCTTTGCGCAGATTCGGCTCCGGCAGTTCCTGCGCGCGCTTGGGATGCACGCTGCCGCCGTTGACGCCGGCGGTGATGGCCGCATGCTCGACCAGATCGAGCGAGCGCGCGTTGGCCCGGTTTTCGGCGTCCTCTTCCGCTGCCAGCGGAAAACGCGGCTCGGCGACCGCGATCACGTCGGCCTCCGGACGAGGCTCGATATCGGCGATCGGCAGTGCAAGCGTCAACGCTTTGGCGAGACCCTGCGAGATGCCGTCGGCGCAGGAGAGCGTGGTCGGCCCATGCGCATCGCGCAGCTTGGGATTGGGGCAGCGCATCCCCTCGAATTTCTCGACGAACTTTTGCGGATCGGCGCCGTAGCGCAGGCCGACCGACATCGCAACCCCGAGCGCTTCGAGATAGGACTGCTGGCACGAACCGCTCTTGCCGAGCTTGAAGAAAACCTCGAAGGGGCGGCCGTCGGTATCTTCGTTGAGCGTGATGTAGAGCGGTCCGCAGCCGACGTTGGCTTGGACCGTGCGTCCGCGCAGCACCGGTGGACGCGAGCGATAGTCGACCGCCTTCTGCGGTGCGGCATGCTCTTCGCACTGCGCACGCAGATCCTCGACCTTGCCGACGAGGCGCTCGACCGTCTGGGCGCAGGCGCGGTTTTGAGCCCGCAGCGCCGCGTTCTCGGCGCGCAATTCCTCGACCCGGGCGATCAGCCCGACCAGGGTTTCCTTCAGGTCGCTCGATTCCATCGTCTCATGCCTCCAACAGGGCGTGGGCACGCGCCAGCAGGGCCGCGATCTCGGCGTCGGCCGCCGAGTCACGAGCCGTCGCGTCGAGCGGCGTCGCGTCCGTCGTCGCCGAAGCGGCGCCGCCGGTGCCGATGTCGCGGTTGCCGCCGGCAAGGTCGCCGTCTTTCGAGAACGTCACCACCTGTTCGGTCCGCGAGCCGTCGCGGTAGTAGGTAAAGCCCTTGCAGCCGGACTCGTAGGCTCGGAAGATCGCGCGCGCCACATTTTCTTTGGTGTCGTCGTTGGGCGCGTTGATCGTCTTACTGACGGCGTTGCAGGTGTACTTCTGGAAGGCGGCCAGCATCGCGATGTGCGCATCGACGCTCACATCGGCGGCGACCGTGAAGACGCGCTGCAGGCGCTCCGGGACTTCGCGCAGTCCCCGGACCGAACCGCGGTTCTCTTCGATCGCCGCCAGCAGCTCGTCGGAGAAGAAGCCCTCGTCTTTGGCGATCTCCTCGAAGAGCGGGACGACGTAGTAGAGGTGCTGCGGGCGCCCTTCGGCGTCTTTCATGACGTGCTTGGTGTAAGCCATGCCGAAATACGGCTCGCAGCCGAACGAGCAGCCGGCGATCATCGAGATCGTTCCGGTCGGAGCGATCGAGAGCAGCGCGGCATTGCGGCGCGGACGCGGATCGTTCGCCCAGCGCGAGAGGCCCTTGTTCGGAAAATCGCCGCGTTCGCGCGCGAGCGCTTCGCTGGCCTCTACGGCGCGCTCTTGGATGAAGCGCATGAGCCGCTCCGCGAAGGCCGCCGACTCCGGCGAGCCGTACGGGATTCCCATTTGAATCAGCAGATCGGCGAAGCCCATGATCCCGAGGCCCACCCGCCGATTGCCTTTGACCATCGCCTCGATCTCGGGGAGCGGATAGATGTTCGCATCGATCACGTTGTCGAGAAAGCGAATCGCCAGCACCGTCGACTGCGCCAGCCGTTCCCAATCCACATCCTTGGCCGCTCCGTCGTAATAATGTCCGACGTTCAGCGATCCCAAATTGCACGAATCGTAGCCGTGCAAAAACTGCTCGCCGCACTGCATATTGCCTATATATGAGAATAGCTGCTTTCCGCTGCGAGTCGTCGCTTCGAATGCACCGACGAGAAAATTATGGAATTCGTCGACGGTTCCATTGTAGACATCGCTTTGGCCGTCGTATGCGACGCTGACGACTCGATGGTTAAACGTGGATGCCGCTTCGCCGAGCGCCGCGAAGCTCCGGAAGGGACTGCTCCGCCGGCTGATCTCTGCCGAGATTCCCCGCGCGCGGCAGGCATCGCTCCAGGCACGCTTCGAGACCTCCCCAAGCCGTGCGCGAACTTCGGTGTACACGTCGAGTTGCCGCTCGCGCAGCAGCGTTCGCTTTTCCGTAAGCGTTGTCGCGCGCGCCTCGTGACGGAGGGCATGAATCGCCGGGTCCCCGTTGAGTTTCTTGAGGTTACACGCCCTCGAACAATTCGCGACCTCGCGATACACGTACGGCGTCCGGAATTCTTCATCGCAGATCTCGCAGCGCTTGCACACGAAGAGCAGACCGCCGACGATCTCGGGATCGTAGCCTTGCTCGAGCGCGTCGCGGAAGCGCTTCACGACGCGTGGATCGACGTTCGCGAGCAGATCGAAGCCCAACTCGATCGCAGCCCACTTTGCGAGCCCCAAGACACCGCCGTTGAGGTGCTTGCGTCGCCAACCGCTGAATTGTTGCGGAATGCCGCACGCCAAGGCATGGCTCGCCCATTCCTTTTCGCTGAAACGACGCCCGAGCGTGCGCGTGAGGTCAAGCGCCGCCTGGCGGAGGTGCTCATTGGAGACTCCGCTGAACCGCTTATTCGCGGTCCCGAAATTGTTCGCTGAGTGTCGCGCGCGGTACGCCGTCCAGCGTTCCTCCGACCACTCGATGAGCGCTCGCCGCATAGGATTGCGGTCGCCGAGTTTGTCCTCGCGATGGAGGGCATCGTGTTCGGCCCGAGTCATGATCCGTAGATTCGCCGGCGTATTGTTTTGCCCGTTGTAATCCCGGTGATGCACAACGAGACCCGGCCGCAACTTCGTGCCGTGGGCGAACTCGGCGATATACCGATGTTCGAGCCTATTCGCAGCGCCGCCCGCCGTGATCCACCAATAGTCTTGTGAGCGGCTGTTCGCGTTGGGAAAGACTTCCTTCAGCGATGCTTTGTACCGCGTCACGAGCGCGAGGCTTTCGCCGCCCGCAAGTTCGCCCACGGACTTGTACGATCCGTCGCGCAGACGGAACTTGTGACTCGCCGTCGCGCGAAGCACGGACCCGTCGTCGAGCACGACACGAAAGACCGGCACGCGTTCTCCGGTCTTGCGCGGATGCCGCATCATCCTCACGGCTAGACGACCGCGCGCGTTGAAGCAAAAGACCGGAACGTCGTTCCCCTCTCGCGCCAATTCGTCGATCCGAACGTGTCCGCGACCATCGGCAACCGCAACCAGTGTATCGCCCGTGACGCAAGGGTTGGTCGCCTGGATCGGACCGAGGCCCGGCAGCGGATTAACCTCGGGGTGATCGAGGAAGAGCACCCCCGGCTCGCCGTTTTGCCAGGCGCCTTCGACGATCGCATCCCAGATCTCGCGGGCCGGTAGCGTCTGGACCGTCGCCTTGCTACGCGGATCGATCAGTGCGAAATCCGCGCCCTCCTTGACCGCCGCCATGAAGGCATCGGTCACCCCGACCGAGATGTTGAAGTTGTTGATCTGGGTCTGCAGCAGTTCTTGCTTGAGGTGCGCGAGCTGCGCTTGCGTGTAGCGGCCGGTATCGGAGAAGCGGTTGTAGAGCGCCCGGTTCTCGGCGTCGAGTTCCTTCTTGCAGCGCATGAACGCCACGATATCGGGATGGTCGACCCGCAGCACGCCCATGTTGGCGCCGCGCCGTACGCCGCCTTGTTTGATCGAATCGGTGGCGGCGTTGAAGACCTTCATGAACGAGACCGGCCCCGAGGCATCCTTGCCCGTCGAATGGACCGGCGCACCCTGATACCGCAACTCGGAAAACGCAAAGCCGGTGTTGTGAATCATCGCCAGGCCGCCGTGACCCGCCGCATAGGTATTCCAGCCCTCCACGGTCAGATCGTAGAACGGCTTCGCGATCGTCGCCCGCTCGGCGGCCGCAATCTCGAGGCCGACGCGCGCGAGCCGTCGCAAGAGCGCCGCCGTCTCCGGCTCGAACGCCGCAAGCTCGCTCGCGATCGCTTCGAGGTCGCGCCGCCGAACGCGGCCCGCGGCGTTGCAACTCCATCGCTCAAGTTCGCTTGCGCATCGGCCGGTCGCACCGGTCGTGCCGCGCACCCGCGCGAGCCCATGCTTCCGCAGCAGTTCGCGCCATGGCCCGATCGGGATCTGCAACTGCCGCCCTTCGCCGCCGCCGCCGGCTTCCAGACGTGCGACGCGCGCGCGCGCGGACATCGCCGGCGCAATCGTTGCGGTGAAGTCGGAAAGCCTCGAGAGTCGGGTCAACAGCACGGCGTAGGTCGTGCTGACTCCGCGTCCGTAGGGCTCTTTGCGACGGACCGTCGGCTGAAAACCGAGCAGGCTGGCAAGCGCCGCGAGGTCGCTTGCCATCGCCTCGCTGGCCGTCGTGTACGAGGGCGAGCCGTCGGGATCGACGCAACCGTCGCTATCCATAAGACCCGCAACGAACGCGCGCACGACGGAGAGCGGCGATTTGCCGATCATCTCGGGGATCCGGATCGTAAGGTCCTTGGGGCCCGGTCCCGCGAGCCCGCACAGCGCGGCAAAGCGCGCGATGAAGCCTTGATCCAGGGTCGTGATCGCACGCGTTTTGCCGCGGCGGTCTCCCGCAATCGCGTTGACGATGACGCCGTGCCGCGCGAGCACCGAGCGAACGCGTTCGAGGACGTCGAGCGTCCCCGAGAACCAGCGCAAGCGCAGCTTGGCGCCCCAGCGACCGTACGATCCGTCGCCGAGCGTGAAGCCGACGAGCCAGGCGGTTTCCTCATCGAGCGCCATCCCGCCGACGGTGCGATATTCTTTCCACGGCCAGTAGGCATCCGGTTCGTCGGGACCGAGGATCACGTCGCCGGCCGCCAGCGCATCGGCCCGCACCTCGACGAGCCGCGTCCCGCGTACCACCATGAAGGGATGCCAGGCACTGGTCTGCACCGCGACGCCTTCGCGCGTGCACACGACGAGTTGCGCTTCCGCCGGAACGTCGAAGCTCCAGACGCGGCTCACCTTCGCGAGCCCGGATGCTCCGGTGACCGGATCCATCGACAGCGTCCGCACGTCGAGATCGCTCACATCGAAGGCGACGCCGTTACCGTGGCGCTCGCCCGCGCGTCCGTCGGCCGTCGTGCGTGCAAAGAGCACCTCGATCGGTTCGAGGCCGCAGAAGGTCGACCAGACACGCGCATCGCCCGCGATGCAACCCCCACCCGCCTTTTGAATGAGTGCCATCGCTTTGAGGTTGTAGAAGATGCCCTCGATCGAATCGGGGACGGGCAACACGAAGCAGGCCGAGAGCATCGAGAGCGGACGCCCGGCGTTCACGAGGCACGGCGTGTTCGGCATGAAGTCGCGGCGCGCGAGCAACTCGTAGAACGCGTGCGCCACGCCGCTTGCCACCGCTTCCGGATCGCGCCCGAGTGCCTGCGCGTACGGCCGCTCCGGTTCCGCGACGGCCGAGGCGACCCGCCACAAAAACTCTTGCGGGTTCTCGACCGTGCCGTCGGCCCTGCGCGCGAAATAGCGCTCGCGCAAGACCCGTAGGGCATTGGGATCGAACGCAGGCTCGGCGAGCCCGGCCGGTAGCGGCTGCCGCGCTGGTGCCTCGGACATCGGTGGCCTCCCCCTCCAAGCTTCGTTGGCGGCAAATCGAACGCCTGTTCGAAGCACGGCGATTCGTGAAGCGTTATGTACACGATATCGTACATCGCCTGCGGCTCGGATACAAGATGTTGTGGTCCGTTCCTTGCGAGCGAGCGGTGAGCGGCCGGTGGAGAGCGCCCACGCCGCGGTGGAGAAACGGTGGGGGGACGGCGGCGGCGGGGGGCCGCCGGTGGAGAAGGTCGAGGAGAGCGGGGAAAAACCCGCCAACGCGGGGCGGGTGCTTCGACCGGACGCCTTTGCCGCGCGGCTCCATCGCGTGTCGCTCGACGAGTTGCGTGCCCGCGGCTTCGAGGGGCTGATCGTCGACCTCGACAACACCCTGGTCGGCTACGGCCAAGAGGCCCTGGCCAGTGCCGACTTGGCCTGGATTGCGTCCGCCAAAGCGGCCGGTTTTCGCTTGTGCCTGGTCTCGAACAACTTCAGTGAGCGGGTCGCGAAAATTGCGGCGGAACTCGACGTGCCCGCGATCCCGAGCGCACTCAAGCCGTTGCCGTACGGATTTTCCGAAGCCTTGCGCGTGCTCGGGACGGCGCGCGCACGCACGGTCGTGATCGGCGACCAGCTCTTCACCGACGTGCTCGGAGCGAAGCTGTGCGGCTTGCATGCGATCCTGACCGAACCGCTCGATCGCAAGGAGTGGCCCGGGACCCGGCTCTTGCGCCTGCTCGAGCGGATCTTGTGCGGGCGCCGCGCCGCGTGAGCGCGGAGCGTTTGCGGCTGGCGCTGATCGGCGATCCGGTCGCACACAGCCGCAGCCCGGCGCTGTTCGCCGAGTTCTTCGCATCCGAGCGAATCGAGGGAAGCTACGCTGCGCTCCGCGTGCCTGCGGGGGAAGGGGCCGCGGCGATCGCCCGTCTGCGCGCCGAAGGCTACGACGGGCTCAACGTGACGACACCGCTCAAAGAAGAAGCTTTCGCGAGCGCCGCGCTGCGCGATTCGAGCGCGCTCGCGGCCCGCGCGGCCAACGTGCTGGTGCTCGGGGAGCAGATCGCCGCGCACAACAGCGACGGAATCGGTGCGCTCGGCGCGCTCGCGGCGGCCGGTTTGGTCGATCTGATCGGAAAGCACGTCCTCGTGCTCGGTGCCGGAC
>JBOHTX010000063.1:0-9467 GCA_050733855.1 Vulcanimicrobiaceae bacterium | reverse complement strand
GGCCGGGGACGACCGCGGGCGGCCCGGGTGCGCCCGGCGCCCCCGCCGGTCCCTACACCTACCGGCCGGGCGCCCGCGAGGAACTCGGGCGACCGCCGCAGCCGCCCAAAGCCCCAAACGAGTAGGCGTTGCCGAGGAAACGAACCGGGGGCGCGAATCGCGCCCCCGGTTTTTTGGTTACCCGTCGGCCGCGACGAGGGCGATCGCCCAGCCGCTCGCCGTGCGCGTTCGCACGAGATACCCGTCGGGAGTCCGGTCGTAGATCTGGAAGCCCGCTCTGAGCGCGTCGGCTAGCGACCTGAAAACCATGAGACCTGCCATCGGTTCGGACCCTCCTTTCCCTCCGGATGTTCGCCTATCCATGTAAACGGATCATGAAGCCGATAGTTCTCGCGTGCGAACGCCCCGGTGATGAAATCTTGACTAAGGACTTCTGTCCGCTCGCCGGAACGATACCTGCATGATCGGCTCATCGCCACGAAAATCAAGTGCGCTCGGGAGGCCGGTCCTCGTGGTCGCACTCGACGTTTGCGAACTCTTAACCGCACGCGCGCTGGTCGCGGCGCTCGCTCCGCTCGGTGTTTGGTTCAAGCTTGGGCTCGAGCCGCTGTTCGCCTTTGGAGATCTCTTGCGCGACGAGCTCGCGGCCGCCGGCGCAAACCTGTTCATCGATGCAAAGTTGTTCGATATTCCGCGCACCGTCGAAGCGGCCGTGCGCGCGCTCGTGCGCCCGGGCGTACGGATGATCGACGTGCACGCGCTCGGCGGCGACGCGATGATGCGCGCGGCGGTCGCCGGTGCGGCCGAGCGCGCCGCCGAACTTGGGATCGAGCCGCCGCAGATCTTTGCGGTCACGATCCTGACGAGTACCGGCGACGAATCGCTGGGCGAACTCGGACTGCGCGGCGGGATCGGCGAAAACGTGATGCGGCTGGCGGCGCTCGCACGCGATGCGCGCTGCGCGGGCGTGATCGCAAGCCCGCGCGAAACGCACGATCTCAAAGCCTTCTTCGGGCGCGATTTCGCGGTGCTGTGCCCCGGCATTCGGCCGAGCGGTAGCGCGCACGGCGATCAAGTGCGGGTCGCGACCCCGCGCGACGCGGTGCTCGCCGGCGCCGATTATCTGGTCGTCGGGCGTCCGATCCTCGAAGCGGCCGATCCGGTCGCCGCGACCCGCGCGATTCTCGCCGAAATCGAGTCCGCGTTTGCGACCTGACGATTTCGAGCGCGAGCTGCGCGCGCGCGGCGCGTTGCTCGAGGGGCATTTCCGGCTCTCTTCCGGACGTCACAGCGAGCGCTTCGTGCAAAAATTTCGCGTGCTCGAGCAACCGGCGCTCGTCGAGCGTCTCGGCGCGGCGCTGGCCGCGGCCGCGCGCCCGTACGAGCCGCAGGTCGTCGTCAGCGCCGCGGTCGGCGGAATCGTGCTCGGCTACGAAACGGCGCGCGCGCTCGGCACGCGCGCGATCTTCGTCGAAAAGGAAGCGGGCCGCGCGGCGCTGCGGCGCGGCTTTGCGCTCGGACCCGGTGAGCGGGCGCTGGTGGTCGAAGACGTTGCCACGACCGGCCGTTCGATCCGCGAGGTCCTCGAGGTCGTGCGGGCCGCCGACGGGCGGCCGGTCGCCGCCGGGATCGCCGTCCGCCGCGAACCGCTCGACCTCGGAGTTCCCACGTTCGCGCTGCTCGAACTGCCGACGGTTTCGTACGATCCCGCCGAATGCCCGGCGTGCGCCCGCGGTCTGCCGCTCGTCGAGCCCGGTTCCCGCTACCTCGGCGCCGCCCGCGAATCCGCTTCGCACGGCTGACGAATGCAACGGCACGGACGCGCCGCGCCGAGCGCATGGCCGGCTCCTCGCCACGGCGAATCACGCGTCATGCCGTTCGAGCCGCCGGTCCGCCGTTCGCTGCGCAGCTACGCGCCGTATCGCGCCGCAACGCCGCTCGCGGAGGTCCGCGCACGTTCCGGCGTTGCGGAGCCGATCAAACTCTCGCAGAACGAGAATCCGCTCGGCAGTTCCCCGCGCGCGCTGGCGGCGCTGCGCGCCACGACCGACGGCTCGCGCTACGTCGAAGACGATCACCTCGCACTGCGAACGCGGCTCGCCGAGCGCTACGCCCTTTCGCCGGAGAACGTCGTGCTCGGTCACGGCAGTAACGAGCTGGTGCAACTCGCCTTCGTGACCTTCGTCGAGCCCGGCGACGAGGTCGTGATGGCGAATCCAACCTTCTCGCTCTTCCGGAAGTTCGCCGAGATCTTCGCGGCGCGCGCGGTCGAGGTTCCGTTGCGCGAGGGACTGCACGATCTCGCCGCGCTGCGCGCGGCGGTCGGAGCGCGTACGAAGCTCGTCTTCGTCTGCGATCCCAACAACCCGACCGGGACGCGCCTCGACCCCGCCCAGTTCGCGCGCTTCGCCGCGGCGCTCCCCGAGAACGTGCTGCTGGTCGTCGACCAAGCCTATCTCGAGTACGCCGGAAGCGATGCCTGCAACGGCACCAGCCTGCTCGCGGCCCACCCTGCGAGCCTCGTCTTGCGCACGGCCTCGAAGATATTCGGGCTCGCGGCGCTGCGCTTCGGCTACGGCTACGCCGACGCGGCCACGATCGCCTGGATGAACCGCGCGCGGGTGCCGTATAACGTTTCGGGTCCGACTGCGGCGGCCGTCCTGGCGGCGCTCGACGACGAACCGTTCATTGCGCGCAGCCTGGCGCAGAACGCGCGCGGGCGCGAGCTGCTCGCCGGGGGCGCTGCCGCGCTGGGATTGCACGTCTATCCGAGCGCGGCGAACTTCGTTGCGGTCGCGGTCCCCGGCGAAGCCGATGAAGTCTTCGACGGCTTGCTGGCCCGCGGCGTGGTGGTGCGCTCGGGCGAGGGGCTCGCCATGCCGGGGCGGCTGCGCGTCAGCGTCGGAACCGACGAGCAAAACGCGGCGTTTCTCGAGGCGCTCGCAGTCGTGCTCGTCGAACGCGCCGCACCCGTTTCGGCGGCCGGCTAGCGCCGTGCAAGAAACGGTCGTCGTGCGAGTCGCGGGCGCAGACGATTGGGGCTTCATCGCAGAACTCGGACGCCGCAGCCTCGACGCCAGCGGCTCCGCGTTGCGCCCGGCGCCGATGGCCGGACTCGCTGCCAGCTTCGATCGACTCTTCGAGTTCGTGCGGCGCTCCGCGCACTTCGGATTGCTCGCGCAGAGCGACTTCGACGGGCCGCTCGGCTTTGCGCTGGCACTCACCGATCTACCCGACGAAGTGAGCGGTCTGCCGCAGGCGTTCCTCGCGTACATGGCCGTCGAGGCGCACGCGCAGCACCGGGGGATCGGGACGCGCCTGCTGGCAGCGACCGAAGCCGAAGCCCGCGCCCGCGGACTTCCGGCGCTGGCCCTGATGGTCACCGAAGACAACCTGGCGGCTCGCGCGCTCTACGCGCGGGCCGGATTCGCGACCGAGCGGCGGCTGCTATGCAAGCCGTTGTAGGTTCGCCGCGCGGGCGGCGGCGCTGGCTTGCGCTCGCGATCGCGCTGGCGCTGGCGGTGCTGGCCGTCTGGTTCGCCTCGCACATCCCACGCACGCTGAGCGTCTTCGTGATCGCGGCCTTCGTCGCGTTCGGGGTCCAGCCGCTGGTCGTCCAGCTCGAGCGCCGGATGCCGCGCGCGCTTGCGATCGCACTCGTCTATGCCGGCCTGATCGCGGTCGCGATCGTGCTGGCGCTGCTGGTCGTCCCGGCGACCCTCGTGCAAGTGCAGAGCATCGCGACCGATACGCCGACCTATCTGGACGCGGTGCAGCACTGGGTCGACGCGCTGCAAACGTTCTTGCGCGCGCATCTCGGCCGCAATCTGCTCCCTCCGGGCGCAAGCGATTTGCGCGGCCTCATCGCCGATCAACTCAGCTCGGGAATGAACACGACCCTGGCGTCGCTGACCGGCGTGCTGCTCGGCGCGTTCACCGCGGCCTTCATCGTCATCTCGGCGCTGGTCCTCTCCGCCTTCTTCCTCGCACAGGGGCAGCATCTGGCCGACGCCTGCTACGATCTGTTCCCGCGTTCGCGCCGGCCCGCGGTACGGGCGCTCGGCGCGGAGCTGGGCCGCGTCTTCAGCGGTTACGTCTCGGGACAGCTCGTGCTCTGCACGATCGTCGGGCTTTCGATCTTCGCGCTGAGCGCGCTGATCGGTTTCCGTTTCGCGCTGCTGCTCGGCATCGTGGCCGGAATCGCCTACGCGGTCCCGTTCGCGGGACAAGTCGTCGCGCACCTGATCGCGCTCGTGCTGGCCGCGCCGCAAGGCGGCGCGACCGTGCTGTGGGTACAGGCGATCGTCTTCGGCGTCGGCCGGATCGCCGATAACGTGCTGGTCCCCAAGATCATGGCGCAAAGCGTCGGCATCTCGCCGATCGTCGTGATGTTCGCGGTCTTCGCGGGCGGCGAACTCTTTGGATTCCCCGGACTGATCCTCGGTATCCCGGCGGCGGCGCTGCTCAACGTCGGCTGGCGCTTCGCGCGCTCCGAGTTGTTCGTCGCATCCCCGGATCAGCCCGTGCAAACGCCACAGCCGAGCGCGCGTCCCGAAGTCGTTGTCCTGGAGGGGAGCGGCCGTGCCTTCGAAACTTCGGAAAGTCCGTCCGAAGCCTCGGCCGGCGCGTCGTAAGGGAACGCTACATCGTCTGCGGGGCCGTGACGCCCAGGAGCTGGAGCCCGCTTGCGAGCACCCGTTGCGCCGCGAACGCGAGCCCGAGGCGCGCCGCCGAGAGGCCGGCATCGCTGCTGAGGACCCGGCAGGCGCCGTAAAACTGCGTGAAATCGCCCGCCAGCGTCTGCAGATAGCGGGTGAGCCGGTGCGGCGCGCGGCCGCGCACCACGGCGCGTACGGTCCCCGGAAATTCCGCGAGCCGCCGCGCGAGCGCACGTTCTTCGGCGGCGGTCAAGCGCGCGAGTTCCTCGCCGCGCTCGGCCCGAGCGCGCAGTTCGGCCGGAGCGCTGCGCGCGAGCGAGGCGATCCGCGCGTGCGCGTACTGCACGTAGAAGACCGGGTTCTCGTTCGAGCGCTCCTTGGCGAGCGTGAGATCGAAGGTCAGCGGCTGCTCGGGGCTCGTCATCGCGAAGAAGAAACGGGCGGCGTCGACCCCGACCTCGTCGATCACCTCGGCGAGCGTCAGCAGATCGCCGTGGCGCTTCGAGAGCGAGACGATCTCGCCGTCGCGAATCGTGGTCATATGCTGCGCGATCACGACCTCGATCGCGCCCGCTCGTCCGAGCGCCGCCGCGATCGTCTCGAGGCGTTTGATATAGCCATGGTGATCGGGCCCGAGAATCAAGATCGCATGTTCGGCCCGCGCGAGCTTTTGCGCGTGAAAGGCGACGTCGGGTGCGAGATAGGTCGGGCGCCCATCGGCGCGGACGAGCACGCGGTCCTTGTCGTCGCCGAAAGCAGTCGTGCGCAGCCAGAGCGCGCCCTCCGCTTCGTACGCGAGGTCGCGCGCGCGCAGGCCGGCGAGCGCCTGCGCGATGGCGCCGCTTTCGTGCAACTCGCGCTCGCTTTGCCAGCGATCGTAGTGGACGCCGAAGCGGGCCGCGATCTCCTGTTGCTCGGCGACGAGCGCGTCGCGCGCGAAGCGCGCGAGCACCGGTAGCGCCTCCGCTTCCGATGCGCGTTCCCAGCGGTCGCCGTCGCGCGCCCGCAGCCGCTCGGCGAGCGGGATCAGGTAGGCGCCGGGATATCCGTCATCGGGAAACGGGAAGCTCGGATCGGCGAGCTGCCGGTAGCGCGCGAAGAGCGAGCGCCCGAGGTTCTCGATTTGGCTCCCGGCGTCGTTGACGATCCACTCGCTCTCGACGGCGATCCCGCAGAAGCGCATCGCGCGCGCGAGCGAATCGCCAAGCGAGAGCGTGCGCCCTTGCACCACGACCAGCGGTCCGGTCGGATTGGCGCTGCCGAATTCGAGCGAGATCCGCTCGCCGCTCGGCTGCTCGCGCCCGAACGCCGCCCCCTCGCGCAGGATCCGCGCCACGCCCTGCTGCCAGACCGACGGCGCCAAGCGCACGTTGATGAAGCCCGCAACGGCCTGCGCCTCGGCCAGCAACGCCGCCGCTTCCGGCTCGCGCTCGCGTACGCGGGCGAGCAAGGCTTCGGCCAACGCCTGCGGTGAACGGCGCGCGCGGCGCGCCAGCCCGAAGGCGACGTTGGTTGCGAAATCGCCGAATGCTGGATTGCGCGCGGGCTCGAAATCGACCGCCGGCAAGGCGCTTTCTCCCGGCGCCGCGCCTTCTGCGAGGAGCTCGCCGGCCGCACGCGCGAGCGCGCCGGCAAGCGGTGCAAGCTCGCACGCGAGTCCATCGTCCGGCGAATTCCGCTCGCCGGCCGTTCCGTCCAGCCTCATCGTCGCGTGCGTTCGACGCGCGCCGCGCCGCTTACCCGCTCAGTGGTGATAGGCTTCGCCGCGGGAAATCTTGGCGGCCCGATAGAGTTGCTCGTAGACGAGCGCGCGGGCCCACTCGTGCAGGAACGTCAGCGGCGAAAGCGACCAGCGCAGGTCGGCGCGCGCCTGCAGCGCGGCGCTCGCGCCGTACGTTCCCGCAATCGCGATTGCGAGTAGCGGCGTGCCGTCGCGTTCGAGCGCGCGGAGTCGTTCCGCGAGCGCTTCGCTCGAAAAGGCAACGCCGCTCCGTTCGAGCAGCCACAGCGGCTCGCCCCGCTGGAGCGCGCGCAGCAGCCGTTCGCCCTCTTCTTCGGTCGCGCGCTCGGGCGAGGCGCCGCGCGCGCTTGCGACTTCGACCTGCTCGACCGCGCGGTACGGCCGCAGGCGCTTGCGAAAATCGGCGACGGCCGCCGCGATATACGGTTCCCGCAGCCTGCCGACCGCGAGGACCCGAATCTTAAGCATCGCACGCTCGTTTGCGCGTGCGCGCACACGGCTCCGCTAGCGCGAAGGGGCGCCGCTGCGCGGCGCGAGCGCGGCACGGCCGTCCGCGCAGACGAGCGCACCGGCGAGTTCGAGTTCGACCACGGTCGCGAGCAATTTCGCGGCTGGGAGCGCGAGCCGTTCGGCGAGTTCGTCGTACCCGCACGGCCCGGCCGCAAGCGCGCGCAGCAGGGCCTGCGCCGCCGGTTCGAAGGTCGCGCCGGCGCCCGTTCGCTCGAGCGCGCGGTCTTCGCCCGCTCCATCCGGCGCGAGCGGAGCGCGAACGCCGAGCGCTTCGAGCACGTCTTCCGGCCCGCGCACGAGCGTCGCGCCGTCGCGGATGAGGGCGTTGCAGCCGGCGACCTTGGGGCGGTCGACATCGCCCGGGTAGGCGAGCACGTCGATCCCGAACGAGGCGGCCCAGCTCGCGCTGTTGAGCGCCCCGCTACGGGCGGCGGCTTCGACCACGACGAGCGCATCGGCGAAGGCGGCCACGATCGCGTTGCGCATCAGAAACTGAGGGGGGCGGGCCGGTTCGTCGGGCGGGAACGGCGAGACGACCGCTCCGCCGGCAGCCAGCATCGCTTCGGCGAGCGGGACGTTGCGAAGCGGATAGAAGGCGCGATGCCCACCGCCCAGGACCCCGATCGTCGGGCCGCCGCCGGCCAGCGCTCCGGCGTGACCCGCACCGTCGATCCCGAGCGCCAGGCCCGACACGACCGCGACTCCGGCGCGTCCGAGAGCCTCGCCGAGGACCCGCGCCCGGCTGCGAGCCCCGTCCGAAGGTGCCCGGGTCCCCACAAGCGCGACCGCCGGGCCGCGCAGCCCTACAAGCGAGCCTGCGACCCAAAGGCCCTCGCAGCGCAGGCGCCCGGCCCGCGCCGGTCGCAGCCCTTCGAGTTCCTCCCGGCCCACGAAGGCCGGTTCGCGCTGGTCCACCTGCTCCGGTCGCGACGCCGAACGGGCCCGGCAAGGCGGAACGAGCGAGGAAACGGGTCCCCCCACCAGAATGGTCGGCCGGGTCGTCGGCACCCGCCACGAGCGCGGTTCGCAGCGCCGGCGGCCGACCGGAAGGGGTTCGAATTCAGCAATGGCCGCACCGCAAGCGTACTGCGTCAAGTGCAAGACGAAGCGCGAGATGAAAGACGCCGTCAAGATCGAGATGAAGAACGGTCGCCCCGCGACCGAGGGCAAGTGCCCGACCTGCGGGACCAAGATGTTCAAGATCGGCGCCGCGTAAGCGGCGCCGGTCGTTTGCGGCCGGGGGGCCTAGTGGCGTATACTGGGACCAGGCCCCATATGTTGGGGATCGCGTCCGCATGCGGCCGCCGTCCGCCCTCGGGCTGGAGGTACGAGGCTCCCCTGACCTGTCCGAGTTGCCGCAAGAGCGAAACGCGCGTCGTCGATTCGCGCGACGACGAAAGCGTCGTGCGCCGGCGCCGCGAGTGCCTGGATTGCAAGCACCGCTTCACCACCTACGAGCGGATCGATACCCCGCGCCTCTTCGTCGTAAAGAAAGACGGGCGGCGCGAACTCTATTCGCGTGAAAAGGTCCTGGCGGGCCTCGAACGCGCCTGCGAAAAGCGTCCCGTCTCGAGCGCGCAGCTCGAGGCGCTCGTGGCCACGCTCGAACGCGAGCTTTTCGGACGCGGCTCGGGCGAGATCGCGAGCACGGTCGTCGGCGAGAAGCTCATGGAAGCGCTGCGCGGCCTCGATAAAGTCGCCTACATCCGCTTCGCGAGCGTCTATCGCTCGTTCGACGATATCGGCAGCTTCCAAGCCGAGCTTGCCGAGCTTGCGAAGTGAGCGAGTCCGGATCGAAGTCCGGCGCCTCCCGGAAGCGGTCGGTCTTCCGCTCCCGCAGTACCTGAGCGAAGGCGCTGCGGGCGCCGATATCTGCGCGGCCGTCGAGGACGAACTTACGCTCGCGCCGGGCGCCCGCGCGCTCGTGCCGAGCGGCCTCGCGCTCGCGATTCCGCCCGGATACGAAGTGCAGATCCGGCCGCGCAGTGGCCTGGCATTGCGCGGCGGCGTGACCTTGCTTAACGCGCCCGGAACGATCGATGCCGATTATCGCGGCCCGGTCGGCGTGCTGCTCGTCAATCTCGGAAGCGAACCGTACGTGGTGCGGCGCGGCGACCGGATCGCACAGCTCGTCGTCGCGCCGGTCGCACGGGCCGCATTCGAGGAGGTCGTGACGCACGATACGACGGCGCGCGCGGAGGACGGCTTCGGCAGCACCGGCCGATGAACACCCGGTGATCGCCTACGTCGTCGGAGCCGGCGCGGTCGGACGCTTTCTCGGCGAACGTCTGCGCAGCGAGCGCACCGAGATCGTCTACGCACCGCGCGCGCTCGAGGACGTGGTGCCCGTCGAGGCCGGGCTTGCGATCGTGGCGGTGAAATCGTACGACACCGCGGGCGCGATCGCGACCTTGCGGGCCGCGCTCGGCCAAGCAACCGAAGCGACGATCCTGTGCGTGCAGAACGGCGTCGGCAATGAGGAGCTGCTCGCCGCGGCCTTCGGGCCGGATGCCGTCGTCGCAGGCGCGCTGACGATCCCGGTTGCGCTCGCCCAGGAC
>JBOHTX010000062.1:0-9489 GCA_050733855.1 Vulcanimicrobiaceae bacterium | reverse complement strand
GTGCAAGCCCGTCTCGGCCAGAATGAGCGCCCCCGGCGCGAGCGACCCTCGCGTCGTTTGCATACTCGGCGACGTCCCAGAGGCGAAGCGTGAACGACAAAGAGCTGGTTCTCACGCAAGAAGGTTTGCGGAAGCTCGAAGAGGAGCTCGATGACCTCAAGACCGTCCACCGGCGCGAGGTCAACGACCGCATCCGCCAGGCCAAAGAGTTCGGCGACATCTCCGAAAATGCGGAGTACGAGGACGCCAAACAAGAGCAGGCCTTTGTCGAGGGCCGCATCCTCAAGGTCGAGGCGATGCTGCGCAGCGCGCGCGTCATCGATGCGTCCGACTATTCGTCGAGCGAAGTCCACCTCGGCGCAACCGTGAAGATCAAGGACCAAAAGAGCGGCCTCTCGCGCGAATTCACGATCGTCGGCTCGACCGAGGCCGATCCCACCAATGGGCGGCTCTCCAACGAATCACCGCTCGGCCACGCGCTGCTCGGCAAGAAGAAGGGCGAGACCTTCGAGGTCAAGACACCGCGCGGTCCGGTCAGCTACAAGATCGAAGCGATCAACTCCACCAAGAAGAAGGTCGCGAAGAAAGCTTCGTGAGCGCGGGCGACGCGCAGAACGAGGTCGGCCGGCGCGAAGCGGAACTGCGCGCCACTCGCCGCGAGAACTTGGCGGCGCTGGTTGCGCGCGGCGCCGATCCCTACCGCACGACCCGCTATCCGGTCACGGCCCACGCGCGCGAACTCGGCGAACGATTTGCGGCGCTCGAGGCCGCCGCCGGGCCGAGTGCGGAGCGCTTCGCGCTCGCCGGCCGCCTGATGGCGCTGCGCAAGCACGGCAAGAACGTGGCCTTCGCCGACCTCTGGGACCGCTCGGGGAAGCTGCAGCTCTACGTGCGAGCCGACGCCGTCGGCGAGGAAGCGTTCGCGCGCTTCGACCTGCTCGACCGCGGCGACCTCGTCGGCGTACAGGGCCCGCTCTTTCGCACCAAGATGGGGGAGCTGACGCTGCGCGTCGAGAGCTTGGAGCCGCTCGCGAAGGCGATCGCGCCGATTCCCGAGTTGTGGGGCGGCCTCCAGGACGTCGAGACGCGCTACCGGCAGCGCTACCTCGACCTGCTCATGAACGAAGAAGTGCGCGAAGTCTTCATCGCACGCTCGCGGATCGTGGCGGAGCTGCGGCGCTTCCTCGATGCGCGCGGCTTCCTCGAGATGGAGACTGCGGTCTTACTCGGCGTGGCGGGCGGCGCGACCGCGCGGCGCTTTGAGACCCACTGCAACGCGCTCGATGCCAAGCTCGAATTGCGGATCGCGACCGAGCTTGCGCTCAAGCGCCTGATCGTGGGCGGGCTCGAGCGCGTCTACGAGATCGGGCGCATCTTTCGCAACGAAGGGATCGATACGACCCACAACCCCGAGTTCACGATGCTCGAACTCTACGCGGCTTACTGGTCGGTCGCCGAGATGATGGAGTTCAACGAAGAGCTGATCGCACATCTGGCCCGTTTCGCGCGCGGCGGCGAAGAGCTGGTCGTCGGCGGGCGGCCCGTTTCGTTCGGGCGGCCGTTCGCGCGGATCGCGTACCTCGAAGCGCTCGAGCGCTGGGGCGCTCTCTCGCGCGCGGAGCTGTTCGATCCCGAGGGTGCGCTACGCATCGAGGACCGCCTGGGAATCCCGCGTTCCCCGACGCACGCCCACGCGCTCGATAAGATCTTCGAGCGGGTCGCCGAGTCACACTTGCTCGCGCCGACCTTCGTGTACGACATGCCGCTCGTGCTCTCGCCGCTCGCCAAAAAGAAACCGGACGATCCGGAACTGGTCGAGCGTTACGAGCTGTTCGCGAGCGGCTTCGAACTTTCCAACGCGTTCACGGAACTCAACGATCCCGAGGACCAGCGCGCCCGTTTCGCGGCGCAAGTTGAGGAACGGCGCAGCGGCGACGACGAAGTCCCCGAAGCCGATTGGGATTTCGTGCGCGCGCTCGAATACGGCATGCCCCCGACTGCCGGGATCGGGATCGGCATCGACCGCCTCGTGATGCTGCTGACCGAACAGCGCTCGGTCCGCGACGTCATTTTGTTTCCGCTCCGGCGTCCGCTCGGGCGCTGAGCGGACTGCTACCGGCCTGGGCGGCACGCTCGCATCGCCGCGCAACTGCCGCTCCAGCGACCATTCGCTTTTACACAACCTTTACAAAGCCACGTTGCCTTCGCTCGGTCCCGTAAGCGGTTTGTAAGCGAGGCTTTGCTATGAAGTGAGCGTCTTTCCCGGCACTGAATGCGAGGTTCCCGGTGCGTTTTCGATCGATTGCCTGGCAAATAGTGACGCCGGCATTTTGCGCGGCCGCGATCCTGACGGCTTGCGGCGGCAACCCCAGCGCGCCCCCGTCGGCCTCTCGTCCGACGCTTCCTTCGTTCGCGGGCGCGTTCGTCGAAAGCACCACCGGCCCGCTGGCCGCCGCCGGTTCGACGATCCCGTTGCCGCTGAAAGATGGGTACGGCGCAACGTTTTCTTTCGGCGCAAACGATGCCCCGGCCGGGACGAACATGACAATCTCGTTGTATTCGGGCGGGCTAAATAACGTGACACCGGATGCCGAGGTCCGGAAGCTCTCCGCCTCATCCGGCTCCCCGTCCAGCGTGAGCGGCGAGGTCACGCTCCCGGGCTTTCTAAAGGGAGAGATCGAGACCGTGGCGGTTTTTGGCGTTACGATACCTCAGCCCACGCCGACGAGCGGCAACTATAAATTCGAACTCTTCGTCCTGACCCTAGAAGAAATCGAAGAATCGGAGGGCGCGTCAACCGGAGCAGGTCCTAACCTTGGCAGCTGTCTTGCTGGTGGCCCGGCAGTCCCGCTTGGTGATCCCTGCTTCAGCGCGGACGCCGTCAGCTATGCGCCGGCGACCGGCGGCGGCACATTTATTTCATTCCCCGCCAGCCCTAAGATTACGTTCGATGCCGGAAACGAATACTTTTACGAGATACTCTACTATCCGAATGCTCCTAACCCCAACGTTTCACCGACGCCGTCGCCGAGCCCGTCCGTTTCCCCCACTCCCTCGCCTTCACCGCCGGCCGGGCCGTACGCAATCAATGCTCCGGCGGGACTCGCATTCGACTCGAGCGGCGACCTTTATGTCGCCAATCAGGGTGCGAATGAGATACTCATCTACAGTGGTAGCCCGCTAGCGCAGCAGACGGCGAAGACGATTACCGCCGATATCGGCAACCCCGGACGGCTTGTGATCGACAACGGCTATGGCATCCTCTACGTCGCGGGTATCAGCTCGGGCCAAGTCACGGCGTACAACCTGTCGACGGGTGCCGAAATCGCGGTCGACAAGCTGACGTCCGCAAACCTCTATCCGCTCGGCCTCGCGGTCGACCCGAACCATTACCTCTTCATCGGCAGCAACAACGCTACGGAGCCGGGCATCGCCGTGTACTCGACGACGGCGAGCGGGGCGCCAACGTTGGTGGCGCAGGTGAACCACGATTCCACCGGACGTACGATACTGCCGGGAGCGCTCGGCATACTCCCGGCCTCGTCAGCCGATGGCAACCAAGAGCTCGTCATCGTCGGTCAGGCATCGAGTTCGGAGAATGCCCTGATAGCCTACCCGGCGGCGGAGATCATCGCGGGCACGGCGCCGACACCGGTCTACGTGGTCGAGGGCAGCGGCAGTAATAATCTGGCCGAGATCACGGGCATCGCCGTTACGTCCACCAATCTTTTCGTCAGCAACTTTCCGACACCGGTCGACGAGTTGAACTTCAACGACCCGCCCGCAGTCGTGCAGCGATTTGCGTCGGGACTCGAATCGGCCAACGGCGTTGCTATTGACACGAGCGGGAACGTGTGGGTAAGCGACGCCACGGGAGACGCGGTCGACGAGTTTGCGCCGGGGGGCGGGAGCCCCATCGGCACGCTATCGTCGGCAAGAGCGGGATCGCTTCGCGTGCTTCGTCGGACGCAGTAACGGCAATCGAGAGCGCGGAATCTCACCCGGGACTTGGCCTTCGTTCCGCACGGCCGCAAGGCGCCACATAGAAGCGGATGAGAACATCGTAGTAGTCGTCCAGCGACGTCGGTCGACTTTGGTGCCAAGAGCCCAGCTTTTTAGTCAGGCACGGGAGCCACGGGTTCCCCGAATCTGATTGCGTTAGCGGCGTGCGAAGCCTCGCCGGCGCGTCGCCGTTCGATGTTCAGCGAAGAATGTATTCGGCACGGAAGATATAGATGCCGGCGACGGCGCTGCAATCGCGGATCTTGGGAGCGTAAGTCGAGCTCACGGCGGCCAGCAGGCTCACGTCGTTGAGAGCCTCCTCGGCGGCAGCGATAGCCGGCTCCGGTCTGGCCCAGTCAGCCGTCGTGAAGTCGGACTTGACGATCGTCGCGGAACGGATGAGTCCGGCTTCGTCGATTGCTATTTCAACGTCGATCTTTCCAGCGACGCGGCTTACGACGGCCGTGCCGGGGAAGATCGGCGGCTCCGGATGTAGCACGCGAGCCGGGCGATTTGGCGGTCAGGGTTCCTCTGACGACGGCGGTGCCTGCGAACCCTGCAAGCTCGCAAGCGAGAGACCGAACGGAGCAAGCGCTGCAGCGACGGTTGCCGCCGGGAGCTCGTCGCGAGCTGCCAGCGCCCCGATTGCAGTCTCCGCTGCGATTGCGAACGCCGTCAGCTTGGGATTATCGGCGATATCGAAAGTCCAGGAGTGCGCGACGCGCATGAGCAAGCGCCCGGTTCGCATGGCGACTTCGTCGCCGAGGCAAGCGTGTTGCACCGCGGCCGTAACCGCGGCACTCGGTGTCGTTGTCGGTATGGCGACCGCGCTCGCGAACGCAGGTGCTTGCTGCTTCGTGGGAAGCGACGCGAGCTGCGCGATTGCGCGCAGTGTAGGTGCGTCGTCGATCGGATACGCGAAGAGTTCGCCGATCGAGTGCGCGAGCGGGTTTTGTGGAGCGCACGAATCGTCGGTAGCTGCGGCCGCTGGAGAGGTCGCGCTCGCTGGGTTCGTTCGGGCCGATACCGAATGACCGGGGTCCGGATCGAACGCGGCGGCGCCGCCGCGCGCGCCAAGGTTCGAGGCGCAGAAGAACGCAACGCCTGCCGCGCCGATAGCCAACCCACGGAACGCCCAAAACGCCCGCATCGCCCGGGACGATTCGGCGTGGCCGCTCCCATGCGCCTTCTGCGAGCCGAGCGCGATCTGCGGGCGCAGTCGGCGATTCATCGCCCAAAATCGTAGTCGTCCTGGAACACGTAGTCGCCGGCGACTGGCTGACAATCCCGAACCTCCGGTGCGTACGTCGAGGTCGCCACCGAAATCAGGCTTGTGTCCTCAAGGACTGCTTGGCGGCGCTGACGAGCGACTCGGTCGCCGGTGATTTCAGCGAAGAGTAGTCGGTCTTCAGGATCGTTGCCGATTCGAGAAGGCCAGCATCGTCGAGCGAGACCTCCACGAAGATCTGGCCTCCGATCAGCCCGGCTTCCGCGGTGCCGGGGAACGTGAGGGGCGCCTGATGTACCACCCGAGCGGGACCGTCCGGCGCGCAGGGTTGGTCGAGCGCGGCGGTCGCCGGCGTATTTTCCAGGTTTCTTAGCGCCAGATCGAACGGTGCGAGTGCAGCATCGACGGTGGCGGCGGATAGTTGCTCGCGGACTGCGAGTGCGCCGAGCGCAGTCTCGGCTGCGTCGGCGAACGCGCCGAGCCGCGGATCGCCGGCGATATCGAAGTCCCACTCGTTCGCGACCGTCGTCAGCAGGCGGGCCGTCCGCATGGCAACCTCGTTTCCGAGGCAGCCGGTCTGC
Source organism: Vulcanimicrobiaceae bacterium (assembly GCA_050733855.1). Classification (GTDB taxonomy): domain Bacteria; phylum Vulcanimicrobiota; class Vulcanimicrobiia; order Vulcanimicrobiales; family Vulcanimicrobiaceae; genus JBOHTX01. Next base: position 3,678 of record JBOHTX010000062.1, on the reverse strand, counting down.
ACCGCCGCAGCAACCGTCTCGTTCGGCGCCCCCGCCTCCGCCGCAACCGCCTTCGAAAACGCCGCCGCCTGCTGTTTTGCCGGGAGCGATGCGAGCCTTGCGATGGCGCGCAGCGTCAGCCCGTCCTCGATCGGAAACGCGAGGACCTCGGCGATCGAATGTCCGAGCGGGCTCTGCGGCGCGCACGACGTGCGTGGGGGCGCGTGCGGGGCCGGCATCGCAGCGGCGCCCGCACGCAGGCCGGCGAGCGAGGCGCCGAGGAACGCGACACCGAGCGCGGCAACGCGGAAATGCCGCCAGGGCGCAAACGCAGACATGGCCCGCACGGCTTTCGTCGAGAGCGGGTCGCGGAGCCTTCAGACCCTGCTCGTCTGCGAAACCCACGGACGCCGTGCAGCGTCGTATGCTGCATGGACCTCACCAAGAACTATCCCCGCAGCGCTCGCGAAAAAATCGGCGGCGTCGTCATGGTCGCGCGCACGATCGACAAGGGGCGCGGATACCTCGCCGGCACCGTCGGAGAGTACCGCTACGACTGTCCGATGGATCAGAAGCTCTTTGCGTTTCTGGGCGTCGAACCGGAACCGTTTCTCGCTGCCGTGCGCAACTCCAAAGACGATACCGCCGTGGCGAGTTTCCTGGCGCCGTACGTCGCGAAGAAAACGCCGGCCGAACTCGAGCGTTTCAACCAAGATTTCCTGAGGTACGGCCCGCAGCCGGGGACCGAATCGTACGACTACTTCGTCGAGACGCGGAACGCGGCCGCGCCGGATCGGACCGACGTTACCGGTTGGGTCGATCTGCTCGACCTCGACGAGAAGCGCGCGGTCCCGCGCCGCGTCGCCGCCTAGCCCGCGGCCACGAGCGCGGTCCCTGCCGCGCAGGCGACCTATCGGCTCGTCGTCGAGTACGAGGGGACCGACTTTGCGGGCTTTCAGTATCAGCCTGCCTTGCGCACCGTTGCGGGGACGCTGACAGACGCGCTCTCGGGGCTCTTCGAACAACCACTGCGGCTAACGGTCGCGGGGCGAACCGATGCGGGCGTACACGCGCTCGGGCAAGTCGTCTCGTTCGCGGCGCACGCGCGCTTTCCGAGCGAGCGTCTGGCGATCGCGGCCAACGCGCGCTTGCCGCGCGACTGCAGCGTGCGCGAAACGGCGCGCGTTTTCGACGGATTTTCGGCGCGGTCGCACGCGCTCGAGCGGTGCTATCGCTACGTCGTGCTGAATCGCGCGACGCCGTCGGCGGTCTTGCAGCGCTTCGCCCATCACGACCATCGCTCGCTCGACCTCGACGCGATGCGTGCGGTCGCGAGCCTGCTCGTCGGGCGTCGCGATTTCGCGAGTTTTTGCGCGGTGCGTCCGGAGGTTGGCGGGACCGTGCGCGAGTTGCGGGCGGTCGAGATCGCGCGCGACGGCGAACGCCTCTGCTTCGAGTTGCGTGCGAACGGCTTCTTGCATCGCATGGTCCGGATCGTCGTGGGCACTCTGCTCGCGGTCGGTGCCGGCGAGCGCAAGCCGGAGGACCTGAGCGCGATCCTCGCCGCCCGCGACCGGCGCCTGGCCGGTCCGACCGCCCCGCCCCAGGGGCTCTTTCTGGTCGGGGTCCGCTACCCCGATTTCGATTCCGGCGCGCTCTGAGAGCGGGACGGGCCGCCCCGCTGTCTCGTGCGGTCCGATCTTCGGCAGCGTTGGGGACCGAAGGGGCCGCCGAGTGGCGGCCCGGGGAGTAACGGGGGGCACGCCGCCCCGTTCTCAGCGTTGACAGGGCTGCGGGGGGCGCGTATGATTGCGCGGTTGCCGAGGCGACGGTTTCGGCGTGCCCAGGAGAGCGATGCGGACCTTTCAGCAGACTACGGCCGAGGCTACCCACGACTGGTACGTCGTCGACGCGAGCGGCGCGCGGCTCGGCACCCTGGCCGTGCGGATCGCGCGCGTGCTGGCGGGCCGCCAGAAGCCGACCTGGACCCCGCACATCGACGCGGGCGATTTCGTGGTCGTGGTCAATGCCGAAAAGGTCGAGCTAGGCGGCAAGAAGTGGACCCAAAAGGTCTACCGCCGCCACAGCGGCTACCCCGGCGGACTTTCCGAGCAGACGGCGGGCGAGGTACGGCGCAAGCACCCCGAGCGCCTGATCGAACGGGCGGTTCGTGGGATGCTGGCCGGAAATCGGCTGCGCGACGACCGCCTGAACCGCCTCAAGGTTTACGTAGGCCCCGAGCACCCGCACGCGGCGCAAGCGCCGAAGGAGTTGGTCTGAACGCGATGGAGGGAACCGAAACCTACGGTGGGACCGGACGCCGCAAACGCGCGGTCGCGCAGGTGACCCTCTCGCTTGGAAACGGCGCGATCACCGTCAACGGCAAGGAGGCCGACGCCTACTTCTCGCGTCCGAATCTGATGGCGATGGTGCGCCAGCCGCTCGAAGCGACCGCGATGACGGCGCGCTACGACGTCACCGTCAAAGCGGCCGGCGGCGGCGTCGCCGGGCAAGCCGGTGCGGTCCGTCACGGAATCGCGCGCGCCCTCGTCGACCTCGACGAAGCGCTGCGCGAACCGCTGCGCCGCCAGGGTCTGCTGACCCGCGACCCGCGCGAAAAAGAATCCAAGAAGTACGGCCGCAAGCGCGCCCGCAAGCGCTTCCAGTTCTCGAAGCGCTAAGGATGCTCTGAAGAAGCCCTACGCCAGTCGCCGCCGGTCTTTTCCGCCGGACTCTTCGTCGCCGGCTCGGTCATAATGCTACGGCATTGCTCCCTCGCCGGCTCCTCGATCCGACGAAAAATCCTCGACGGCTTGGTGGCGCGGGGCTTCTTCAGAGCATTCTAATCGCCGGCCGTCTTCGCAGACGCGGGGGCGCTCTGCCGTTGCCGATAGGCGGCAACTTTCGCGCGGTTGCCGCAGGTTGCCATCGAGCACCATTGGCGCTCGGGACCGCTCTGGGCGTTCAACATGAGCGCGCCGCAACTGGGGTGCCTGCACGAACGTAGGCGCGCGCGGTCCGGCCCCCCGAAGAGCGCGATGGCGTCCTCCGCAATCCGCGCGAGAGCCGTGCCGACGGAGGCACGCGCGGCCTGCCGGATCCGCAGCGTCTTCGGATCGAGTTCTTGGGTCGCGCGGCGGGCAGCCGCCGCGGCGTTGATCGTTGCGACGTCGGAGGCAGCCGGCTTGCGTGCTTCGAGGAGTGCGCTGCCGAGCGAGTAGATCGCCTCGCGTAGTGCGATGGCGCGGCGATATTCGGCAAGGGTCGTCGCCGTACGCTCGGCGAGCGAGGCGGCCGCGAACCAGCGGCCGAGGTCGGCCGGGGCCGGGACCCGCTCGACGGCTCGGCCCTTGCGATACCCCCGGGTCGCCGTGAAGTCGAGCGCGAGCGAACCCCGGTTGAAGCGGAAGTCGGCTTTACGGATCACGGCTTGATAGTAACCATATTGACAGGTTACGTCAAGACCGCTATGCTCCGGAGTAACCTATCTTTAAGGTTACATTTGGAGGAGAACCATGGCCGTCCAGGCCGCACACGCTGCAGAACGTCACAGCTCGCTCTTCGAGGGTTGGGTTCTGCCGGGAGCCTTCGTCGTCAGCTGGGCCTCCGGGTACGTCGCGGGAGCGATCGCGCTGCGCTACGCGCCGCCGCTCGCGATGCTGGCGTGGCGCTTCGGCATCGCCGCGCTCGCGTTGCTCG
>JBOHTX010000061.1:0-9576 GCA_050733855.1 Vulcanimicrobiaceae bacterium | reverse complement strand
GCTTTGCCGGGCTGCGCCTGGACCCGGGCCAAGCGCGCGCGCTCGTCGCGGGCTGCACGGGCTGCGATTTCTCCGGCATGAGCTTGCGCAGCGCCGATCTCTCGCACCTCACCGTGCGCGGCGACCTGTTCATCGGAAGCGACTTGCGCGGCGCCGACCTGGGTTCGAGTACCTTCGTCGGCGTCCCGTTCACCCGTGCGGACTTGAGCGGTGCGCAGGTTGCCGGCGCCACCTTCGTCGGCTGCGACTTCGCGGGAGCGGCCCTCGCCGGAGTCGACCTCTCGCGGGCCAAGCTCGTCGATAGCCGCCGATAGCCGGGGGGCGGCGGACCGGCGGTGTCGATTTTGCGTCCCCGCGCTCGACGCATGGGCAGCGGGCGATACGCGCCGCCCGAGTCGAAAGGAGCCTCCCATGCGTTTCATGCTGTTGATGTTCGAGAAGGGGTACGAGCAGGCCGAGCCGGGTACGCTGCCCGACGCCGCGTCGGTCGCCCGTATGCTCCCCTATAACCAGAGCCTGCAGCGCGCCGGCGTCTTGCTCGCACTCGAAGGCCTTCACCCTCCCTCGAGCGGCGCGCGGGTTAGCTTCGCCGGCGGAACGCCGAAGGTCACCGACGGACCGTTCGCCGAGGCGAAGGAAGTGGTCGGCGGCTACTGGATGATCCAGGTGAAGTCGCGCGACGAAGCGATCGAGTGGGCCGCTCGCTGCCCCGTAAGTGAGAACGACACGATCGAGATTCGCCAGGTCTTCGAACTCTCCGAGTTCCCCACCGACGTCCAGGCGGCGGTCAGGAACGTTCGCGACCTCGGGGCGCAGGGAGGCGAGGCTTCGCGCCCGTGACGAGCGGCGCGCAGCGCGCGGTCGACGCGGTTTGGCGGATCGAATCGCCGCGGCTGATCGCCGGGCTGACGCGCATGGTGCGCGACCTCGGCATCGCCGAAGACCTCGCACAGGACGCGCTCGTCGCCGCGCTCGAAGCGTGGCCGCAGTTCGGCGTCCCCGCGAACCCGGGTGCGTGGCTGATGGCGGTCGCCAAACGGCGCGCGATCGACCGCTTCCGGCGCGAAGAACTCGGCGAGCGCAAACTCGAGGAAATCGGCCGAACGCTGCGCCTGCGCGAAGACGAGGCGGCCGCACAGCTCGACGACGCGCTCGACGACGAGATCGGCGACGACCTGTTGCGTCTGGTCTTCATCGCTTGTCACCCGGTGCTGCCCCAAGCGGCGCGCGTTGCGCTGACGCTCCGTCTGCTCGGCGGTCTTGAGACCGGCGAGATCGCGCGCGCATTCTTCGTGCCGGAAGCGACGGTCGCGCAGCGCATCGTTCGCGCGAAACGCACGCTGGCCGCCGCCCGCATCCCCTTCGAAGTTCCGCGCGCCGACGAGCGCACGGCGCGCCTCGCCTCGGTGCTCGAGGTGCTCTACCTCATCTTCAACGAAGGCTACTGCGCCACCGCCGGCGACGACTGGGTCCGCCTTGCACTTTGCGAGGACGCGCTGCGCATGGGCCGCGTCGTCGCGGAACTGATGCCGCAGAATCCCGAAGTCCACGGGCTCGTCAGCCTGATGGAGATTCAAGCGTCGCGGACGGCGGCGCGGACCGCGCCGAACGGCGATCCGATTCTGCTGCTCGAGCAAGGCCGTGCGCGCTGGAACCAGGTACTCGTCCGCCGCGGCCTGGAGGCGCTCGAGCGCGCGGAACGGGCTCGGCGGCAGCTCCGGGCCGTACGCCCTGCAAGCCGCGATCGCCGCCTGCCACGCGCGGGCGCGGACCGTCGCGCTCTACGACGGTCTTCTGCAATTGCAGCGTCGCCGGTCGTCGCACTCAACCGCGCGGTCGCGGTCGGCATCGGCTACGGCCCCGCCGCCGGCCTCGAAGCGCTCGAAGAACTCCGCGCCGCGCCGGCGCTCCAAGACTACTATCTCCTCGCGAGCGTGCGCGGCGATCTATTGGACCGGCTCGGGCGAGCCGGCGAGGCCCGCAGCGAATTCGAACGCGCCGCCCAGCTCACGAACAACGCGCGCGAACGCCGGCTCCTGCTCGCACGCGCCGCGTCACAGCGCTGAGCGGCGCTGTCGATTTCGACGCCGGTCGCTCGACGCCGCTGTAGAACCGGAGAAAAACGCGAACAGCACGCGATACGTGCCGGTTTACGTTCAGAACGCACCGCACGACAGGACAAATTCACCATGAAGATTCTGTCGATCTGGATTCCGGAGCGGGCGCAGACGCAAGCGCCCGGCCCCGCGGGGTTTGAGCGGATGGGCGCCTGATCGATACCGGCGGCGCCCTCGACGGCGCCCTCGAGATGAAAGTCTCGCGCAAGGCCCGTTCCAGGACCGACGTTCCTCCGGCGCGAGATCACCCACGATGAGCTTGCCGCGCGCCGCCGAGACGGCGAGCATCGTCGTGATGATCGCCACCCCGCTCGAGCCTGCGCTCGTCGAACAGATGCGGGCCGTCGATCCGCGGCTCGACGTCCGCTTCGAGTCCGAACTTCTTCCGCCGATCCGCTATCCGTGCGATCATCGCGGCGTCGAGGGCTTCGCACGCGATGCCGCGAGCGAAGCGCGCTGGCACGAGCTGCTCGCGCAGGCCGAGGTGATGCTCGGCATTCCGCGCGAGTCGCCGCTCGAGCTCGCGGCGACGATCCCGCGCGCGCCAAAGCTGCGCTGGCTGCAAGCGATGTACGCGGGCGCCGGCGAACAAGTCCGCGCCGCGTCGCTCGACGCCCAGACGCTCGCGCGGGTCGCATTCACGAGCGCGGCCGGCATTCACGCCGGGATGCTCGCGGAGTTCGTCTTTTTCGGCGTGCTCGCGCTGCGCAAGGACTTCCGGCGGCTCGAACGGCTCCGTGCGGCACGCTTCTGGGACCACTATGCCTCGGGCGAACTCGCCGGCGCCACGATCGCAATCGTTGGCCTCGGCGGGATCGGCCGCGCGATCGCGCGACTCGCGCAGGCCTTCGGGATGCACGTTATCGGCATCACCCGCGACGGTGCACCGCGCCGCGAATGCGACCAGACGTTCGCGTGGCCGGCGCTCGCGGAGGGCTTTGCCCGCGCCGATGTCGCCGCGATCACCCTGCCCGCGACGCCGCAGAGCCGCGGGCTCGTCGATCGCCGCGCGCTTGCGGCGCTCCCGCCGAATGCGATCGTGGCCAACGTCGGCCGCGGCCACGCGATCGACCAGACGGCCTTGATCGAAGCGCTCGAACGCGGCGCGCTCGCGGGCGCGGTGCTCGACGTCTTCGAGCCCGAGCCGCTGCCGCCGGAGAACCCCCTCTGGACGATGCAGAACGTCGTGTTCAGCCCCCACACGATGGCGCTCTCCGTGCACGAAAACGAGCGGATCGTCGCCATCTTCTGCGAGAACCTGCGCCGCTATCTGGCGGGCGAGCCGCTGCGCAATCGCATCGACCCCGAGACGTTCGTGTAAACGCCGCGCGCGCGAACCATCGTGGGCCGGCTCGTGCATTCCGTCGGGCCGAATCGGCATTGCGGTGGGAGCGGTGGCCCCCCGAGCGCCGGAAGCTCCCGGTCCCGACGAAAGGGTAAGCCGCCTAACGCCGGGGCGCCCGCCGGCGTGGTAAACTCGAGCCATGAACGACGTCAGCGCGCTCCTCGGGCCCTACGGCGACCTTGCGCAGCGCGCCGAGCGGGGCCGCGGCGCGGAGGTTGCGATGGAGAACAAGGTCTGGTACCTGCGGCAGAACCGGCTGTTCGCGCGCGCCGACGAGGCCTCGATCGAGAACTGCCAGCACCTGTTCACGACGACGATCTACCCCAAGCGGGCACTCGTCTTCGAGCAGGGCGATACCACCCGCACGGTCTTCCTCATCAAGCGCGGCAAGATTCGACTGGCGCGCCGCACCGTCGACGGCAAGGAAGTGACGGTCGCGATCCTCGGCGCGGGCGACATTTTCGGCGAAGAGACGCTCTTCGAGGATCGCGAGCGGACCACGGTCGCGATCTGCCTCGAGGAGACGCTGCTCTGCACGGCCCGCGCCGACGACCTCTTCGGACTCTTAGCGCAGAGCCCGGAGCTCGCGCTCAACGTCGCGCAGATCCTCAGCGAGCGCCTCGGCGACGCCAGCGCGACCATGGAAGACCTGGCCTACGCGCGGGTCGCCGACCGCATCTTGCACCTGCTCGAACGGCTTGCGCACGAACACGGGCGGGTAACCGCAAAGGGGACCGTCATCGACCTGACGCTCACGCACGCCGATATCGCCTCGCTGATCGGCAGCACCCGCGAAACCGTCTCGGTGGAGCTATCGCATTTGCTCAAGTCCGATCGGCTGGCGCAGGTCGACAACCGCTTCGTGTTGCCGCGCGCGCCGGCCTAAGCGTCAGTCGCTCGCTCCGAAATCGCTGGCTTCGACGTAGAGCGCTGCCAGCGCCTCGAGCAGGTCGCGCTCCACAGCGCCGAAGCGCCCGCGGCGCGGGCTATCGAGGTCGAGCACGCCGACGGTCCGCTCGCCGGCGCGTAGCGGGACCACGAGCTCGGCATTCGAGGCCGAATCGCAGGCGATGTGGCCCGCAAAGGCGTGCACGTCGTCGACGAGCAGCGTCTCGCGCCGCGCCCACGCTGCGCCGCAGACGCCTGTGCCGTAGGCGATCCGCACGCAGGCCGGTTTCCCCTGAAAGGGCCCGAGCACGAGTTCCCGCCCGCGAACGAAGTAGAAGCCGGCCCAGTTCACCTCGCTGAGCGCGTCGAAGATCAGGGCGCAGAGGTTCGCGGCGTTGGCGATGGGATCGCGTTCACCCGCAAGCAACGCCCGCGCCTGCGCCAGCACATCCTCGTCGGCAGCGGCCTCGCGCATCGCCTACGAGGCGCGAGCTGCGGCGCCGGCGATGCGCGAGCGGCGGTAGTAGGCGGCGGCCTTGGCGCGATTTCCGCAGGCCGACATCTCGCACCACGTCCGCGAGCGGTTGCGGCTGGTATCGAGAAAGTAGATATCGCAGCACTCGCTTCCGCAGCGCTTGACGCGCGAGAGGTCTTCGCCCGCGATTAACTCCGCTGCCGCGTTGGCCGGGACCATGAGCAGATCGCGCGGCTTCGCGAACCGGTACTGCACGCGCACCGCATAGCCCGTGCCCGCGGAGACCAGTGCCCGGGAGCAACCGCAGAACTCGAGCGCGGCATTGATTGCACGAACGTAGCCGGCGCCGATGCGGCCGCGCGCGCGTAGCTCGTCCAGCATCGCGCGTAAAACTGCCCGGAAGCGGTGCAGTTCGGCGAGCGCCGCGCGCGCTTGGGCCGAGCCGTCGAAGCGCAGCAGCCGGCGAGCGTCGGCCGGCGAAAGCACCCCCGCGGCTTCGAACCAGGCGCGCGCGTCGCGAAAGGCCGGCAAAGCCTCGCCGACCACGCCGCCCTCGCTCGCCCGCGTGTTGACGAAATCGAGCGCCAGGTTTTCGCCCACGAAGCGGAAGCCGTCGTTCTCACCACTCATGTCGCTCTTGACAGGTTATCACGCAACGCGTATAACCGTCAAGATGAGCACGCAGCTGAGCGGGGGCGCTCGCACCGCGCCGGAAGGGGAGGTCGTCGAGCGCGAACTTGCAATCGAGGGGATGTCGTGCGCCTCGTGCGTCGGCCGCGTGGAACGAGCCTTGGCGCACGTCCCCGGCGTGATCGACGCGCGCGTCAACCTCGCGACCGAACGCGCGCTCGTACGCCGGGCGGGAAATGACCCGAGCGAGGACCTGCTCGCCGCGGTGGCAGCAGCCGGCTACACGGCCCGCCCCATTTCGCCGCAACGTGCCGACGAGCGCGAAGGCGATGTCGCACGCCGCGAACGCGACGCGCGCTCGCTGCGGCGCTCGCTGCTGCTGGCCATTGTCCTGAGCGTGCCGGTCGTCGCGCTCGCGATGGTCCCCGAACTCGTCCCGGCGCTCGGCGCTCGGCTCGGCGAGCGCGCGGATTGGTATCTTCAGTTTGTATTGACCACGGCCGTCTTGTTCGGGCCAGGTTTGCGCTTCTTCCGCAGCGGCGTCCCCGCCCTCGTGCGCGGTGCGCCGGAGATGAACTCGCTCGTCGCGCTCGGCAGCGCGGCCGCCTACGGCTACTCGGTCGTTGCGACCTTCGCACCGAGCGCGTTCCCGGGCGGTACGCGCGGCGTCTACTACGAGGCGGCGGCTGCGATCGTCACGCTGATTCTGTTGGGCAGAAATCTCGAGTCGGCGGCAAAGGGTCGCGCTTCGCAGGCGCTCGCCCGGCTCATCGGTCTGCAAGCGAAGACCGCTCGCGTCCGGCGCGACGGCGAGACGGTCGAGATTCCCCTGGACGCCGTGCGACGCGCTGATATCGTCTTCGTGCGCCCGGGCGAAAAGATTCCGATCGACGGCGAGGTCGTCGAGGGAGCGTCGTACGTCGACGAGAGCGCGATCACGGGCGAGCCGCTTCCGGTCGAGAAAGCGGTTGGCGCGAGCGTCGTCGGCGGCACGATCAATACCACCGGCGCCTTCGCGTTTCGGGTCACGAAGGTCGGCGCCGAGACGATGCTCGCACAGATCGTGGCCATGGTCGAAGGGGCGCAGGCGGCGAAGCTCCCGATTCAATCGCTGGTCGATCGGGTGACGATGTGGTTCGTCCCGGCGGTGATCGCGCTGGCGGCGCTGACCTTCTTCGCGTGGTTCTTCCTCGGACCGTCGCCCGCGCTCGGGTTCGCGCTCGTCAATGCGGTCGCGGTCCTCATTATCGCATGTCCGTGCGCAATGGGGCTCGCGGTTCCGACCTCGATCGTGGTCGGAACCGGGCGCGCGGCCGAACTCGGCGTCCTGTTCCGCAAGGGCGATGCCTTGCAAGCGCTGCACGACGTGCGTGCGGTAGCCTTCGATAAGACGGGGACGCTGACGAGCGGCAAGCCGGAACTCACCGATCTGGTCCCCGTATCGGGATGCGACGAACGCGACGTCTTGACGCTCGTTGCGGCCGTCGAAGCGCGCTCCGAGCATCCGCTCGGCGCAGCGGTCGTCGCAGCGGCGAGAGGCCGCGAACTGGCGATCCCCGAGGCCGAGGCCTTCGAAGCGAGCCCCGGACTCGGAGTCCGCGGCCGCGCCGCGGGCCGCCTCGTCGAGGTCGGCGCCGACCGTTACCTGACGGGCCTCGGCTACGATCTTGCGCCGCTTGCCGCGGAGGCAGAGCGGCTCTCGGCGCAAGGGAAAAGCCCGTTCTATGCTGCGCTCGACGGTCGGCTCGCCGCGATGCTCGCCGTTTCCGATCCGCTCAAGGAGTCGGCCCCTACGGCGATCCGCGCGCTGCGCGCACTCGGTCTGCGAATCGCCATGATCACGGGCGATAACGCCCGTACCGCGGCCGCGGTCGCTGCGCAGCTCGGAATCGACGACGTGATCGCGGAGGTGCTTCCGGCCGGCAAGGTCGCGGCGCTCGAGCGCTTGCGCGCGGGCGGCAACCGGCTCGCGTTCGTGGGCGACGGCATCAACGATGCGCCGGCACTCGCTTCCGCCGACGTCGGGCTCGCGCTCGCCGGGGGAACCGACGTTGCGATCGAGAGCGCCGAGGTGGTCCTTGTCTCGGGCGACCTGCGCGGCGTCGCCTGCGCGGTCGAGCTTGCCCGTGCAACGATGCGCAACATCCGCGAGAATCTCGTCTGGGCCTTCGGCTACAACGTGATCCTCATTCCGGTCGCCGCCGGCGTGTTGTATCCGCCGGCCGGAATCCTGCTCTCGCCGATGCTCGCCGCAGCCGCCATGGCGTTCTCCAGCGTCTTCGTCGTCACCAACGCGCTCCGTCTGCGCGGTTTTCGCGCCTAGGAGCTTGTCGGGTTATGGCCGTGTTCGGATTCGGTCCCGAATTTTGTTCGAAGACGAGGCGCGAAGAGGGACCCAAGCCGTAGCTTCATGACCGATGAGCAACGACGTATTCGGACAAAAGGCGGGCCGAAGATGGATACCTGCCATAGCCCGACAGGCTCCTAGCCTTTCACTGCGCTGGGGGAAGCAGGTTGCGCGGCGCGATGGTGAACGTCTTCGTGGCAGCGCCGCGTTCGATCGTCACCGTAAAGGGCGTCGTTCCGGCGCTCAACGGGACGAAATCGCCGAGACCGAGGCCGCTCGAGAGCTTGGTGCCGTTGACCGCCACGATTCGATCGTGCGCGGCGATGCCCGCCCCTGCCGCGGGGCTGTCCGCCACGACCGCGAGCACCTCGAAGGCATCGGGATCGGTTTGGTTCAAGCTGAGACCGGTTCCATCGCTCGGGAATTTCGCGGTTGCGTCAGCGTTCGGGATGAAGCTGACGGTCTCGGACTTGTAATCGAACACGACCGTGAAACGCGAGAGGATACGCGCGCCGAAGTTCCCGGCGATGCCGCGCGTCGCAAAGATGCCCGAGGTCGTGTGTACGACCGAAATGGGAACGTCGTCGAAGGTGACGCCGGCGAGTTGCACCGACTTCGCGACGGCGACCGTGAACGGCAGCGCTCCGCCGACCCCGCCCGGCGACACGTACGCGAGGCCGCCCTTCGCAAAGAGATGGTGCCTTTGGACGAAGGGTCCGTTGAGGTCGACCCCGCCGCCGTTGCCGGTATCGAGGAGAAAGTAGCCGTTCACCCCGTCGACGCTCGCTTGGATGAACGCGTGCGCTCCGTCCGATTTGAACGGCAGCGTGACCCCGCCCAAGGGCGCGGGTGCATCGAACGGCGCGATCTCGATCCGGCCCGCGGCGTAACGCACGGCGATCCGATAGTTCGCGAGGTATTCCGAACCGATCAATCCGTCGATGGTCATGCCGCTTCGGGGATGGACGATCGCATAGGGTAGTTGCGTCACGATGAAGTTCTGATTCCGCAACCCCGCGCCGCCGAAATCGACGTTCGGCACGCGCGCGAATCCGGCCGTCTGTTCCTTCGCGCCCGCACCGCCCATGGCGACCGCGCCTTTGGTCACGAGCCCGAGCCGCTGCGCCGCAGCGGGGACCAAGAAATCCGCCCCGCCGGAATCGAAGACCAGGGTGGTAAGCTCGCTGCCGAGCGTCACCGGAACGACCAAGTGACCGATCGCCCCGACCAGATCGCTCCGGAACGGCACCGAGACGGGCGCGCTCAGGTCGCCGTGCGAGACGTACGGCGGCCGCGCCAACGCCGTGGGCTCGAGCGTCGTCAAATAGCGGACCGACGTGAGCGTCGTCGTCGTGGTCGTTCCGCTCGGATCGACGTCGACGCTTCGCATCGCGGTCGGAATGCCTTGCACCGATTGCACGTTCGAGTAGGTCGTCGTGTCGACGCCCGCGGCGGTATGGGCGACGAGGCGCTCGAGCCGGTAGGTCGCCGCGTCGAACGTGAGGTCGGCCGGCGAACCGCCGGACGGCAGAAGCTCCAGGACGAACGCCGGTCTTCCGCCGAGCGTTGCCGACTCGCCCGAAACGATCGTCGAACGCTCATCCGACCGAAAGTACGCCGCGCTATTGAGGTACGCTTGGGTGACCCCGTCGGCGACGAGCGCCGGCAAGCTGACGACGGAGAGCACGCCGTTCTGTTGCACCCACTGCGCGCCGTCGAATCCCTCGAGCACCGTCGCGGGCCCGATCACGGCCTGCGAGCGAGAGAAGCCGTT
>JBOHTX010000060.1:0-9737 GCA_050733855.1 Vulcanimicrobiaceae bacterium | reverse complement strand
CGTAGGGACCGATCCTTTTCGAACCGGGGAGCCGCCGCGCACCAGCCGGCGGCCCGCCGTCAGCTGAGGTTGCAGGCGAAGTACACGTATTCGAACGAGGCGTTGCCGAGCGTGTCCTGCACGATGATGTAGGTGTTATCGGCCGTGCTAACAGCGTGCGGGGTGATGGTGAACGCGCCGCTCGAACTCGCCGGTGACACGGACGCCGCCGACGGGCTGTTGCTGACCGCGGTGAAGCTCCCCGAATAGCCGCCTTCGCTCGCCGTGAACGACGCCGGACCGCCGTTCGAGCAGCCAGCCATCGTGGTGATGGTGACCGACGTCGGGTTGAGCGTGATCGCGCCGTCCGTCGCCACCGCCGTAGGAGTCGCCGTCGGCGTCGGCGTCGCGGTAGGCGTTGCGGTCGGCGTCGGAGTCGGGGTTGCGGTGGGCGTCGGGGTCGGCGTTGCCGTTGCCGTTGTCGTGGCGGTCGGCGTCGCGGTCGGGGTCGCCGTCGGCTTTGCCGTCGGATTTTGCTGCGGCGGATTGCTCGCGCCGGTGCAGGCGACGGTGAGACCGAGCGCCGCGACCACGGTAAGGTTGCGAACGAATCGCAGGTTGCGCGTCAACGATTGGTTTTGCACCAGAGTATCCTCGGCTTTCGTGGAGGTGTGGCCGACTCGGCGGCCCTGGGCCGAAGGTAGGTGCACGAACGGGACCGCGGTATGGGGGCAAACCCTACCCGGCGGCGCGAAGGGGCGAGCGTGCCTCGTTACGAGCCTCGCTCGAAAGGCGGTCGAGGTCGGTGGTCGCGGGTCCGGTAAGCTGCCCCGTCTTTGTGGGGCGGGCTCGCGAGCTTGCGGCGCTGCAGACGGCCCGGCGCGGGCTCGCGCGCAGCCGCGGCGGCGTCGTGCTGGTCGGCGGCGAGGCCGGAATCGGAAAATCGCGCCTGCTCGGCCAAGTGCTCGCCTCGCTGCGGCGCGACCCGCGGCCCCGCTTTCTCGCCAGCGCCGAGTGCGTCAAGGGACTCGAGCGGCCGCTCGGGCCCTTTCGCGAACTCGTTTCGGGCCTCGGCGGGACGGCCTTCGTGGACGAGTATCCGCCCTCGGTTGCGCGAGCGCTCGCGCACCTCGCGGTCCCGCGCACGCCTCGCGGCGAGCTGCCGCGCCTCGAGAAGGGCGAGCTGTTCGCCGGCGTCGAGGGTTTTTTGCGGGCCGTCGCGGCGAGGCGTGCCACGATCCTGACGATCGAGGACCTGCATTGGGCCGACCGCTCCTCGCTCGAGCTGCTCGCGTTCCTCGCGCCGCGGGTTGCCGGGACGCGCTTGCTGGTCGTCGCAACCTATCGGATCGACGAACTCGAAGCGCGCGGGCCGCTGCGCGCCGCGCTCGCGCAGCTTTCGCGCGCGGCGACCGTGACCGGCATCGCGCTCGAGGCGCTCGCCACCGAAGAGACGCAGGCTCTGATCGAGGGCGCCCTCGCCGGACGCGCCCTGCTTTCGCCGCAACGCAAACGCGATGTCGCGGTCCGCTCCGGAGGCAATCCGTTCTTTGCCGAAGAGCTGCTCAAGGATGCGTTGGAAGCCCGCGACGATGCGCGCGCGACCAGCTTGCCGCTCTCGATCCGCAGCTCGATCGGAGACCGTCTCGCGCTCTTCGCGCCGCACGAGCAGCGCATCGTCGCGCACGCCGCGGTACTCGGTTACCGCTTCGATCCGGCCCTGCTGGCCTTGACGCTCGAGAGCGAGCTGGATTCCGTCCTGCCGACCCTGCGGCGCGGCCGCGACCTCAACGTCTTCGTCGAGGAACGCTCGGACCCGGTTCGCGTGCGCTTTCGCCACCCGCTCATGCGGCAAGCCGCCTACGACGGGCTGCTGCACTTCGACGCGCGTGCCACCCACGAGCGGATCCTGCGGACGCTCGAATCGCTCGACCCGGGCGAACGGCACCTCGAAGCGCTGGCCTACCACGCGCAAGCCGCGGGCGACGCCGCCAAGACGCTGCTCTACAACGAGCGGGCCGGCAAAGCGGCGCTCGACATGCGCGCCCTCCCGGAAGCGCGCAGCTTTTTCGAGTGCGCGCTGGCCGCCGCCCCCGAGCGCGCGCAGCGGGCGGCACTGCTCGAGCAGATCGGGTTGGTCGCCGAACTCGAGGGAGCGATCGGCGAAGCGCTCAAACGCCTCGAAGCGGCGCTTGCCGGCTTTCTCGATCTCGGCGAATTCGACCGCGCGGCCGACGTCGTGCGCGCCATCGCCGGCAACCGCAACAACCTCGGCGACCGAACCGCCGTCGCGTTCGGCATCCGCTTCTTGGACGAGTACGGGAGCCGCGTCCAGGTCGGTGCGCGCGACGCCTTGCTTTCGCTGCTTGCGCGCCTGGCCACGATTCTCCACGAAGCGCCGCAGGCGCGAGAACTGCTGGCGAGGATCGAGCGGCCCGAATCGCTACCGCCGCGGCCGCTGCAAAACTACCTGACCGCCAAGATGGACCTCGCCTTTTTCTCCGGGGACGTCGCGGCCTGGAGCGAACTCGCGCAACGGCTCTCCGAGGTGATTCGGGAGCTGCCGCCGTTCTTGGCGCTGATCGCGCTGTACGCGCTGGCACAAAACGCCTCGTTGCTCGGCCTTGGGGACCTCGCGGACCGCTCGTTCGCGCGCGCCGATCTCATCGAAGAGCAGTGGGAATTCGGGGCGCTGCGGGCGCACGGCGCCGCGTTGCGCGCGCTCCACGCATACCAGTACGGACGGCTCGCTCGCGCGCGCGCCCACATCGAGGCCACCTTGCGCGGTTCCGAAGCGAAGGTCGCGCAAGACGCCCTGGAACTCGTGATGCCGCTCGTGGCCTTGGCGGTCGGCGACCCGGGCCTGATCTCGCCGGCGCAGGAAGCTGACATGATCGAGCGGCGGCGCGAGGCCGGGAACGTCGACGATGCGCGCCTGCTGGCGGTCGATGCCGCGCTCAAAGTTGCCCGCGGGCATCCCAAGGAGGCGCGCGCCGATCTGCGGCGGGCCATCTCGATCGTGCTGCGCGCCGATCCCTCGTGCGGGACGCTCGTGCTGCTCGCCGCCGAGCACCTCGAGGAGCGCGACCTGCAGCCGTTGCGCGCGCTGACCGAAGCGGACCGCTATCTCGCCTGCGATCTTGCCGGCCGCACCAACGCCACGCTCGCCAACGCGATCGTCGAACGGCGCTGCGGCGATGAGCGGCTCGCGGTCGCGCTTGCGAGCGAGGCGGCGGCCGGCTATCGCACGCTCGGGTGGCCGCTCTTCGAAGCGCGGGCGCTCGAAATCTGCGGAGACCTCGAAGCGGCACGCGCGCTGTACGCGCGCAGCGGTGCGAGTGCGGACGTGGCGCGCCTCGAGGGTCCCGGGCGCGCGCGAGCTTCCGGGCTCGCGGCCAAACTCTCCGAACGCGAACGCGCCATCGCGCGGTTGATCGCGCAGGGCCGAAGCAACGCCGCCATCGGCGAGAACCTGGCGATCAGCGTCAAGACGGTCGAAAAGCACATCGCTTCGATCTTCGAAAAACTCGACGTGCGCAAGCGCGCGCAGATCGCCGCAGCCTTCGCCTCCGAGGAATCCCGCGAGAGTTCTTAGT
Source organism: Vulcanimicrobiaceae bacterium (assembly GCA_050733855.1). Taxonomy (GTDB): domain Bacteria; phylum Vulcanimicrobiota; class Vulcanimicrobiia; order Vulcanimicrobiales; family Vulcanimicrobiaceae; genus JBOHTX01. The sequence goes on along the minus strand of JBOHTX010000060.1, from coordinate 6,162 downwards.
GCGCAAAGAAAATCTCGCGCTCGCCGCCGTTAACCACGCGCCGCTGGAGCACCCAGGTGTGGGTTGTCGAGACGCGTCCGCCGGCGCCGCGGCGGGCCTTGCGAGGGCAGCGCCTCGATCCCATCGGTCCGTCGCGCGCTGCGCTCGCTGACCGCAGCGAAGTCCGACGGCACACTTCTCTCGGTTATCTGACGCCGAAGGAATTCGTCGAGTGCTCCGTGTCGACAGCGCGTTCAAGCAATCGATATGGCCGCTCGTCGCTGACGAATCAGGCCCCGCTGTACGAGCGGGCGCGAGCGAGCTCCACGGAGAACCGGTGCGCAGGCCGCGAATCGCGATGGGCCGGTCGTATCTTGCCGAGGAGGGAATTCGTGTCAGATGCCATTCGTATTACGCTGACTGCCGATGGGCCGAGCAAAGTTACGGGAGATCTCGAACTGTTCTGGCCGAGCGGTCATCCGGTCTCACTCGAAGGTGAAGCCGATGAAAACGGTTCGATCTACCTCTGCCGTTGCGGCGCCTCGAACAACAAACCGTTTTGCGATGACTCGCACAAACGCATTGGCTTCAAATCAACCGAGGGCGACGCAACCGCGCATCACGAATAGGCGGGCGTGAAAACCTACGTCATTATCGGTGCCGGCGTTGCGGGTGCGAGCGCGGCCGAAGCGCTCCGTGGCGAGGGCTTCGACGGTCGCGTCGTGCTGGTCGGTGAGGAGACGGACCTCCCCTACCAGCGCCCGCCGCTGTCGAAGGAACTCTTGCGCGGCGAAGTGACGGATGATTCCGTTCTGCTTCGCACGCCCGGCTTTTACCAAAGCAGTGCGATCGAGTTGCGCCTCGGCGAGCGCGTCGTCGAGATCGATCCGCGCCTTCGGCGCATCGCCTTTGCGAGCGGCGCTCGTCTCGACTACGACAAAGTGCTTGTCGCAACGGGCGGCGAGCCGCGCCGGATGCTCATCCCGAGCGCGAGTCTACCCGGCGTGTGTTACTTGCGCCGCCGTTCGCAGGCGATCGCATTGCGAGACGCACTGCAGCAGCATCCGCACGTGTTGATCGTCGGCGCAGGCTTTATCGGCTGCGAAGTAGCCGCATCGGCTCGACAGCTCGGATGCGAAGTGACGGTTGCCGCGCCGACGCCGCCGATGGCGCACGCTTTGGGGCAAAGCGTAGCAGGGGCGTATGCGGCGTATCACAGCGGCCACGGCGTGAAACTAAAACCTGGCGCGACCGTTACCGAATTTCGCGGTGCCGCCAGGCTCGAGGAAGCGCTCCTTTCCGACGGCAGCGCGATCCCGTGTTCGTTGGCGGTGGTCGGCATCGGTATCGCGCCGACGCAAGGCGTGCTCAGCGGTGTGGAAACGCGCGACGGCATCGTCACCGACGAACACTGCCGAACCGAAATCGAGAATGTCTTTGCCGCCGGCGACATCGCGTGTTCCTGGCGCCCGCGTCTCAACCGCCGCGTCCGTCTGGAACATTTCGATAATGCCGAGTCGCAGGGTGCCGCAGCGGCGCGCTCGATGTGCGACAAACTCGATCCGTACGACCCGATCCCGTTCTTTTGGTCGGACCAGTACGAGTTTGCGTTGCAATACTACGGTAACGCAGCGTCGTGGGACGACGTCGTCCTGCGCGGGAATCCAGACGACGGATCGTTCATCGCGTTCTACATGCAGAGCGGACGTCTCGAGGCGGGATGCCTCGTCAACCGCTCGCGCGATGCGTCTGCGCTCAAGCGCCTTCTCGGAAAATCCGGGATTTCGAGAACACGGCTCGCCGACGACGACGTGCCGCTCAAGGCGTTGATCTCAACCGGCGTGCGGCTCGGCTGAGACCTCTGACGCGCTCGCCGACGTGCGCACGGGCAGGACGAGCGCTTTCAATCTCGTTTGCTACTGCGCAAAGCGGAAATCGGTCGCATCCGAAAATCCGCGTCTGCACGAATCGCGTCGCGCACTTCATCGAATCGCGCCGGTAACGTGCCGCCGGGCAGGGCCGCAAGCGCGAGGCCGAAAGCGCTTTTCGGCGGCGCAACGATGCGAAGGCGATCGGCGAGCAGCGCGTATTGACCCCTGAGCACGCTGACGACGCTTGCAGATGCTGCCTCGCAATCGACGAACTTCAGCGCGACCGGGACCCCCGGATCGCGCGCGGCGTCGCGGATCGCGTCCTCGAGCTTCCAGCTCTCCCTGTGATCGATCTCACCGAAAACGTGGACGATCGCGAGTTTGCCGACGAGTCGCGTGATCACGAACTGCGGCGACCCCCGCAGCATCGAAACCTCCGTGCCGCGCACGTCAGATCGCCCGCCTTTCGGGCACGGTGCGCGCGGGTGCCTGGCCGGGTTCCTGTGCGGAACACCCGCTTTTGGCAGCGCCGCTCGCCTGCGGTCGGTCGCGGAGGATTTCGTGGGAATCGCAGACGCCAAGAATCGCTTGGCGAAACCCATCGTGAAGCGGCGGAACGCGACCTGCCGGTAAGAGCTCGAGATGCCGCCGGAGCGCACTCTCAGGCGGAGCCACGACGCGCAGGCGCGTCGGGAGCAGCTTGAATAGGCGCAGCAAGACGGTTTGGCAGCTCTCCGCCGCAACGGGTTCGCACTCCAGAAAGGAGACGATCAACGGACCGTCGCTTTGAGCGGCGGCCTCTCGTATCACCTCCTCGAGCTTGGAGCCGCCCGCATCGTCGAGCCGGCCGACGGCGTGTACGACAGAGAACCGGCCCACGTGGGCCATCACGAACTGAGGCGAAACTCCCACGATCTCATCTGCGGTGCGCCGTCCGTTCACGATATTGGCCCGGCTTGGAACGCGCCGAGCCGGCCATCCGGCCCAAAGCGCTCGCCGCGCACTCCGCAAGCGCGCGAGTGCTGAAAGGACGGAACTATCGAAGTAGGTACAGTGCCGGAGGTCGACGATGAGCTCCTCGCTGCCGTAGCGCGGCTCGAAGAGTGCGCGCAGCTCGTCACGATGAACCATGCCCCACTCGCCGAGCAAGGTTACGACGCTCGCCGAACCGATGGTTCCGGCGGTCATTGCGGCGCCGCTGCGGTTTGACGAGTCACTCCCCTTTGCTCCCAGGACGCAACGGCCTCACACCCAATGCGTCGCACGACGAGAGCGGAGATGTTCGCAGTTTTGTCGAGATCGTGATCCCGCTGCATGAAGGCATCGCTCGCTGCACGGACGCCGCGCGCGACGAGCGACTCGAAGGTACGATTCACAAACATGATCGCATCGTCGGCGCCCAGAAACGTGACCGTCTCGGGCGGATCGATACTGGGGTGGATCCCGAGGGCGACGCTCGCCTTATGAAGACGCGCAACGCCTCCCGTACTCGTTCGCACGTAGGCCGCGGGGAGGCCGGCCCAAGCGATTCGGACGATACCGCCCCCAAGGAATTGCGCGCAAAGCGCCGTCCACCCTCGCGCGCGCGGGTCACACGCCGAGGTTTGCGCGTTCAGAATCCGGAGGATGACCCAAGGCGGTGCATCCGCGCGCTCGCTCATGACCGATGCCGTGGCCCCAGCGATCAATTCGTGCCTCGTGCGCTCCGGCTCGTCTTCGAAGAGAAGAATCGAGTACCCGTCGCCCGTCGGGCGCATCTTCCGGCGCAGCGGTTTCGCATCCGCGGCGCTCGCGTCGATGACCGATAGCCGCCAGGCGGGCTCCGCGCGGTGCGCACGATTCTCATAGACTTCACGTAGCATGTTGCTCCTCACGAGGGCTTTCCGCATTGGTGCGATGACTGTGGGACGGAATGGTCAAGGAATCGTCGAGGATCGCAACGGCGTGCTCTTCACCGCCTCTTGCAGCAAGCGCCCCGGAACTACGCGGCATGAGCGCGCAGTTCGCCCGCCGAATCCCGGCCCTAATGGGGACCCGCTGGCACGAGCTCTCTGCGGCGCTCAACTGTTCGTTGCTGCGGGTATTCATGCGGGTCGTCGAGGTCGGCAACGTCTCGGCCGCGGCCCGGTCGCTCTTCCTCGCGCAGTCGGCCGTTTCGGCGCAGTTGGCGACGCTCAACCGCCTCGTCGGCTTCCCTTTGCTCCAGCGTGTTCACGGCCGCTATGAGGCGACCGCGGCCGGAGCGGTCTTCTACGCGCGCGCCGGCGACATACTTCGCCTCGTCGAGCGGCTTCAGCGCGAATTGAGCGATACCATGGGTACGGTCGCTGGGCGGATCGTGATCGCCTCGACCCGCACCATCACCGAGACGGTGTTAGCCGACATCGTCGCGCGCTTCACGCGGGCGCATCCCGACGTGCGGCTTGAGATATTGACCGGAAATCGGAGCGACGCGGAACTTTGGCTCGCCGTCGGCGAAGCTGATGCGGCGCTGGCCGCCCTACCGTTCGGCACGAAAGCCGTCGAGACGATTCCCTTCGACACCGATACGATCGTCGCCGTGCTCCCACGCGATCACCCGCTCGCGAAAGCGGACACCGCGCCCTTCGCCGCTATTGAAGACGAGCCGTTCGTGCTCTACGAACCCGGCTCAGGCGTGCGGGCGCTGCTCGAACAACGCCTGGGGGAACGCTTCGGCGGACTCGATCTGCGACTCGAGCTCTCGAGTAGCGACGCCTTGGTCGCGTGCGTCGAGGAGGGGGTCGGCGTGACGTTTTTGCCCGAGCGCTCGGCGTCCCGCTGGGCGCGCCTGCAAACCGTCGTTCCGCTGCATATCCACGACCTCGACTTGGCGCGGAGCCTGGCGGTCGTGATGCTTGCAGGCCATTCACGGTCGTCGGCACTCACCACGTTTCTCGATTGGATGCGGAGTTGTTACGGCTCAGAACTGCCGCCGAAGACGTAGGGACCTTCCCACGCCCGACGCGATTAGTGCAGCCGCAGAATTGCGGGAATCACGTGCTTCCGCGCTGGTCTCGAGACCCTCGATGCGCAGCGATCCGAGCGCGGATTCCAGGTTACGCCGGCGTCGCTCAACGTCTGCGGACACCTCGGCGGTCTTGCGCATATCCACCCCTGGCTTCGGCAAACGACCGCCGCGTCATATGGGGATCTCGGCTTCGGCGCCGGCTTCGCCCGCGAGCATCGCGAGTTCGCCGGTCGCGGCCACGATCGTGCGCGGTTCCTCTCCCAGTTCGCTTGCGTGCGGATCGTCGCGCGTTGCGCCGACGAGCGCGTCGTAGGCGGCGACCAATGCGCTGTGGGCCGGAGCGGCGCCGGTTCGCAGCGAGTTCGCAAGCGCGCCCAGTTCGCGCTCGAGCGCGTCGCCGAATGGCCCGAGCGCCGGGACGGTCGCCGTTCCCAAGCGAGGCAGGCGCGAGTCGAGCGCGAGCACCGCGAGTCCGATCCTGCGGCTCGCGGCCAAAGTGCCGAGCGCGACGCGCCGCGAGACGCGGCCCGCTCGCACGGGTTCTGCCAGCATCCGGTCGACGGCCGCGTCGGCATCGGTGCGGGCTCGCCACGAAGCGCCCTGGGCCGCGCGGATCGCCTGCTGGTCGCGCGCGGCGGCATCGGCCCAGGCGGCGAGCACGAGCCGGGCGTAGCGCCGCTGCGCATCGAGCAGCGCCGCTAAGCGTTCGGGGACCTGCGCGCGGGCCCAGGTCGGCCAGAGTCCGTACGCCGCTAGCGCCAGCGCTCCGCCGAGCAAGGTTGCGAGCAGCCGTTCGACGATCGTCGTCTCACCTCCAAGGCCGGCGAATGCGAGCAGGAAGACGACGTAATTCGTGATCGCGAGCGCAAAGAGCGTGTAGTTGGTGACGAAGAGCGCGAGCGCGAGCGCTGCAAAGGCCATTGCCAGCAACGCGTCGGCGAACGGCGGCGGCGAAGCGAGCGCCACGATGGCCGCGGCCACGAGCGCACCGAGCAGCGTCCCGGCGATGCGCCCGAGTCCGCGCACGGCAGTCGTCGCGAAGTCCGGGCGCAGCACGAGTACCGCCGTCATCTCGACCCAGTAACTGCGCCCGAGCGGCAGCGCGCGCGCGAGGAAAGCGGCCAACGCCATCGTGGCGGCCAGCCGCAGCGCGTGCCGGCCGTATTCCGCTTGCGGCGAAGCGGCAGCCCGCAAGGTGGCGAGCGCATCGCTGATCGTGGCGCGCCTGCCCGTAGCGGCGGCGACCTGCGTCGTCGCTGCGAGCGGCTCGCGTGCCAGCGCAACCGCGTTTCGCGCGCGCTCGAGCAGCGCTCGCGCGTCGAC